>JAHEZB010000010.1:0-14228 GCA_023251285.1 Chitinophagaceae bacterium
TTCATCTGCACCACCACCTGAAGTGTCTGCATTTGACGCACCGGTGATATAGGCCTGCGGATCTAAAATATTTGTGATCGTACCGGCAATATAACCATTACCAACCACGCCACTTTGCTGACATATACAATCCACATCAACATCCGAATCGCTGATTAAAATGGAGAAGGATTCTTTTGTTTCAAAAATCACTTTACCATCAGTACTGGCCACCCTGGTTCCTTGCGGTAACACCAGTGCGCCATGCCCGGCAATTAATGAAAAAGTAATTGCCACTTCAGCAGCAGATGCTGCAAGCCGCTCAACACCTAAGAGTTCACCCAATTTGTCAAGCATTGGGAACACCGCGAATGAAACTAAATTTTGTTCTGCAGCACTTTGTATTGCATTACGCAATAATACTTCGCGATATGCAAATGCATTGATCAGTAACCGCTCAGGCTGTCCCGGCTGCAATGTTTTTCCGGTGGCCGCTTCATAAAATGCGATCATCTCCTGAACGATCGCGCTGGCATCTCTATCAATTAAGTTGGGTTTAGTTAAAGCCATAGGTTATATTTTGTTGTCCGGTTTCAACGGAATTTTTTATTTTAAAATTTAAAGTGAATGTTACCTGGGATCCACTCAGCTCACTTGTTATTTTTGATTTTACCATATCAATGCGCGGCTCAAACAATGTAACCGCTTCAATAATATCCTTTATCATTCCCGGTATAGCAACATTCACCGGTTGATCTATTCGGTCAATTGCTCCACAACCAAACTCCGGACGCAAAGGATCTGTTCCTTTGCGGGTGTACATGATAATATTTAAGCACTGCTTGATATCATTTATACCCTCTACAACAGCTCCCAATTCAGCCATTGAAAGTCCCCACTCACTTGATCGTATATCTTTTACATTCATTTTATTATGGTGTTGGAGGAGAAGTAGATGCCATTCCGGAAGTTACTCCAGCGTGTACGTGTGTTAATAAACTTACTGATGTTGGTCCCGCTTTCACATCTCCAACGGTTGCTTTTATTTCTCCGGTTTCGGATTCGATATCTTTATTTACCGTTAACTCTCCGGTGATTTCAACATCTGAATCCAATGTTATTTTTGTTGATGCTACAATGGTTACGTTTGTGGCTTTCACTATTTCCACATCACCTTCACAACTAACTGTAAGAGCTTTCGTGGTCCTGTTAAACTTTATAAAGGTTCCATCTTCGAATGTAACAGCACGAACGTTTTTATCTTTTACAATCGGCAACTCTCCATCACTGTAAATTGCTCCGAGGATCACACCATGCTCCAGGTTCTCATCCATCAAACAAACAACGTGTTCATTCACATCCATCCAGCACTCATCCTGATTTTTTAAAGTGTTTTTCTGTAGCACCGGTAACCATCCGGAAACAATATCCTGGTCCAAAAATTTAACCCGGCTAAGGCCTTTTTGTTCATCAACTTCCGATATGACTCCAAACTTTAACATACTCAAATGTAAATTTTCTTATATGGTAATTCCATTTTGTCCTAATCCTAAACCATCAGCAAAACCAACATTCTTAACCTTGCCGCCTCTGTTAATTGAAGGTGCTAAAGTTTTTGCAATGGCTTCTGATTTATTTTTTGATTTTAATACCGTGCCAACTGATTTTACATCAGCCGAAATTTCGTATCCGCTCGATTTATTTATAGTATGAGTAGAAGTGATCACATGATACTTACCGGACAAACCTCCCATCCCTTCCAAGTCAAAATTGTTGCCTGCTAATGTTAATACGGTTTCCGGAGTACCATTAACTGTAAAGGACCCTTCTTTTGCTTTACTGTTTTTACTGTGCAATGCAGCTTGTGCTTTTATATCTGCCTGTTCTTTTGTTTCGGCTTTGCTATGAATCACAAGAACATCGTCCGATGTTTCCTGTGTAAATGTTTCTCCGTCCGCATTTGTTTTTTCAGGTGTACTATATTCGGCTTCAATAACTTCCTTCTTTGCAGGGTTATGATGCTTTACTGTTGCCTTAGAATAAACTCTCTGAACTTTATCTTTAAATGAATAAGATTTTAACTGATTTCTGTTCAGTGTAAATGCAGAAGGTGCATCCTCCAATTTAAAAACTGTTGTGAAAAATAAAGTAGCATTCCGGACGCTGAAAATAATTCCATATTCATTGCACAAACGTTTTAAGAAGCCAAGATCTGTTTCATGATTTTGCGTAGATCTGTTGATCACTATTCCATCCAACACACCCGACTTAATATTTGTTTGCACAGTAATTCCTGAAGCATTATAAAATTCAGTTGCTAACCTGGATGTATAAGCCGATTCATTATACAAAGCGATATCACGTTTTCCTTTGCTGCTACCATCACTAATGCTTAATCCGGCATACAGATTCATAAGTGAATTCATTAATTTTTTTACTTCAGCTAATTGCTTGTCTGCTTTTTTTGTAGTTAGCGAGGTCCGTATTTTATCAAGATCCTGCTGTACTCCAACAAGCCCATGCTGAACAGCAAGATCGCTTAACGGAACCAGGTTTGTTAAAACCCTGGCATTAAGTCGAAGCAAAGCTGCTTCCATTTTTAAATTATATGGTGTCCGGGAAGTATTATTAAAACCGCCATCATCAATGGTTAACCCATTGTTTTTCGCGATGGTAGTGGCAATGTCTTTTAATGATTTCCCTTCGTGTGCTGAACTTTTTTTTGTGTTTAAAACACCTTTTGCCCCGGTGGCCAGTCCGCGAATAATTAAAACATCCGGAGGACCGCTGGCTTCGATCTCATCTATCCAAAACACTCCGCAATCAAAAGCGCTATCCTGATCAGGCCCCATTGAAACTGTTAACAGATCCTTTTTTTTAGGATACCATTCGTTGCGCCACTTCGCATCACCATCCTCCAACGATATTTCAATCTCATCACTTTGGCCATGAACCTGGTCAGTATAACTCAGGTTCAATAAATGATTTGAAATATCATTGGAGATATTTACACCATTGTATAAAACCTGGACATAATATTTTGGTGCAACACTCATTGTTAGATATCAAATTTATTACGTGCATCACCGGTAACAATAGAACCTTCTAACAAACCTCTCACAGGTAAGCCGCCATCATTAACCAAAATAAAAAAGGCTTCCTGGCCCACTCCGTTTTCATATCCTTCATCACCCGGATCTAAAATAGCTCCTGTTGCAGGATTCACTTTAGTATCGTTATCCGCTGTTAATACAACAGTATAAGGATTGTACCGGGTGGTCCCGATTACAGGAGTATTATCCTGGTTGAAATAAGAAACTTGAATTTTATGCGTTACCGAATAACTTTCATCATCCTGAGTAAACGATAAATGTTTTGCTTTCCGCTTCAGCCCGCTAACAGGGCAATTAGAAATGGGTATTAGAATATTTAGTGGCATGAAAAATAATTTTAAACGTTATTGTCGATTGATTTAATTGAATGATTCGGATCCAGTTTATTTAAACTTTTATCAATAAGGCTTCCTAACCTGGTCAACTTTTTTGCAACTTTATTTTTTCCAATTACTGATGAAATTTTTTCTTCTCCATTTCCGAATTTGTATCCATCCTTTTTGATAAGTGTTATATTAAACAAATACTGCATACACACGTTTCCATATACATCCTCTACTAATGCAACCTCCATATAGTAATGCGATATCTTTTTAAATTTTAAAGTGAACAAACAATATGCGATCGCAAATATTTCACCAACAGGTTTTAAAATATTCAGCAGAAGTCGCGCAATAATATGTAGCAGAATCCCCATTTATACTCCCCATTTATTAAATAAGTATCTTCTTACTGCATTGTAATTAGCATCGGATAGAACAGTGTTGAAATACAAGGCCTCACAAAAATGACAATTGGAATTTCCAAGCGCTTGAGTTTCACTTCCCAGATTGATACTGTTTGTAGCACCTATATCACTCGTTGCCCCGGTTAAATGATTTTTTAAGGCATCAAAGCCCAGTTTTTTTAGTCCGCTGGCCAAAACTCCTCTACAAGAAATCAAATGTATATTTGTAGTATCAACCCCTGTAGTCCAAGAAATAGCTATACTTCCAGTACTAGTTTCATAATACCTCATACCTGATGCCCCAAAGCGAGTTATTGCTATGTTTGCGTTAGTCGCTTCGGCAATTGCAGAAGCTCTTACTGAAAAGTTATAAGCAGTGCCGGATAACGATACATATTTGAAAACAAAAAACGTTGTACGGCTAGTACCTGCCAATCCCGGCACATTAAAACCAGTCATAACACCGTTTACAATTAAAATACTATTCCTACCAGTTGCTGCAACTCCTACTTTAAAAGTGGCAGCACCGCCTGCCAACTTATTAAATACAACACCGCTTACTTTGCATTTTATGGTAGAAGCGGTAGTTCCATCAGTAATGATTCCTCCACTGTTTACCGTGGACATATCATCAGCATCAAGCCACATTCCTAAGCCGGATATTTTATTCGGCAGTATGGTTGGAACTATTATTTTACTGGCTGTTGTATATACTGGCATTATGCTGGGGTACTGTATTTAGTTCGTAAATAATAAAGGACATCCCGATATTCAGCTTCGGTTAGCACTCTGTTGTATATGATAGTTTCAAAATGATACCCCAATGAACCACTCGGATTTTCTCCCTGTGCAATAGTCAGCACACAAGAATTGGTAAATGCAGCGCAGGCAACTTGACTTTGCAGTACCCCCGGAACATTTTGATTTTCATAAGTATAGGTGCCGAAACCGCTTGTAGAGGCTTTTGACATACCGATAATCCTCCTATTGACCGTGTATGTTCCATTTCCACCCCTACCATTCCCAAAAGTTTTTACAAAAACTCCTTTACCAGTATTGCCTTGTATTATGGCAGATGCACACTCACTAGCCCCATCATACAGCATCTTATGTCCAAACTGAGCATCAGCAGTTGAACCTGTGTATGTCGGTCTAGAAAAGACAGAAAATATTGTAAATCCAGCTGCTCCGGTAAAAGTTGTTATACCTGTTTTTCTATAATAATTTGTGTCTTGCCCAGTAGTGATGCACGGAAATCCTCCGGGGTCTAATGCCGTCAAACCTGCGCCCGATCCTGCCTTAGTTAAATTATTATTTCCGGTTTTATCATTCCATGTAGCCACTGCTGTTCCTATTGCCAAGTTTTTATAATCACTCGCATCCCACCAGCCTGATAGGCCACTTATTTTATTCGGAAGTATTGAACCTATTGCTCCCATTATGCTAATCTTTCAAATGTTACCATACTACTTGTAATAGATCCTGATGCGTTACTATGCTGAGCATTTACCACTATGGCATTAGCTATTGTTGTATCTAAGGTCTGAGCTGTAAAAGAAGCCACCATAGGAAATTGAGTAGTGACAAAAGCACCAGTAATTACTTTTAGTACTCCTAATCCGAGCACACTTCCCGAAGCACCTGTATCTAAAAAATGTATTTCGTATTCTAGGTCAAAATAATTATCTGTATAAACAGTACCTACAGTAAAAGGGGTGGCATGAGTAAGCGTAACACTTCCTATTTTTATTTCAATCAATAAAGTGTCAGCAATATTTGTAGAAGTGTATTTACCTTTTATTTTTAATCTTAACGATTTACCGGATACAATACTATTAGCTGGAACCGTTAAAGGGGTAGCAGCAGCTCCGGCATAATCACCGGCTGTCGTTGAGATTAAACTTGCTAATGTGGTAGTAGTAACTGTTTTTGCACGATACTGCCTAAAAAACACGCCACTCAACCAATCTTTTGTAAAACCGTTTTGATCATAATTATAGGATCTTTGAGTAGCATCGTGAATATCTAGTGCTGTTATTTCATAAGCATAATCTGCTGCTCCTGATAGATTGCCCATTACAGTATTATTTGCAACAGTCCCTTCATCAAGTATAGTAGCGTCCCACGTTGTGCCGTTGTAAGCAAACATTGCCACCTGATTTATTCTTACCATTGTAATAGAAGCCACAGAAGTTATTATAACACCACTTCCCGAATCAACTTTCCTTACATAAAAAGTAAAGCCTGCCACACCTGTTGGATACGTAGCAATAATAGTACTTGTCGAAGTGGTTACGTTATAAGTAACTCCATTCTCTGTGGCAGCCACAGTAAACGAAGCGGATTTTGCTATGCCTCTTGAATCATTATCAAATACAACACTTTTGCTTATTGCGGCATCCCTGAATTTTAAATTACTTCCATTATACCACATCATACCATTCACAAACCCGGAAGTAACATCAACTCCGGCAGTAAAAAACAAATGAGCCTTAGTTGTTGTGGAAGCCGCTAAAGAAATCCATGATTTCGCAGCAGCTGTTATAGCAGCAGCTGATTTTGTTATACCAATACTAAGTTCAGTTGATGCAAACCAAGTACCTGCTTTATCCCAAATTATTCTAACTATATTATTAGTACGAACAGCGTAATCCTGATTATCAGTAGTCCCGGTGTTGGCAGTTCCTCCAAAAGCATTACCGCCTTGAGTAAATGCATTTACAACCGATGATGCTGTCCAAGCTCCTGTATTATATGTTCCTGTGTAAGTAAATTGATTATTGGGCGCTGTTAAGCTATTTACAACAATAACATTCCCGGCCACCGGTGTTGTATAAACCCAGGCCGCCCCATCCCAGGTAGCAACTTTATTTTCATTCCCTGGCCACGAGGCTCCGCTTAATCCTGCACCAGGTAATAAATATCTGTCGTTCAAAACCGGGGAACCAGGCTGCGCAGTTACACTATTGGAAATTACAGGATCCAGCCAAAAAGCAGTTCCATTAGCAACAAGATTGGCACCACCGCCTCCAATGATCTGAAAGTTAGTACCATCGTAAGCAAGCGGAATTATTTGCCCGGCTTTAATATCACCCGAAGTCAATGCTTCTGAAACATTTTTTTTGATTGCTATTGCACCTAAACTATTCAGATTTAATGTGGCTGCACCTGTATTCGCATTCGTAAATTTTATAAAAAAACGATGTGTATTTAAGTAAGCTGTTATTGCAGGTGCTATGGTTGCAGTATAGGTATCAGTTCCGGCTGCGGTTGCAGATATTTTAGCCCCATTTTGAGTTAAATATTTTGAGCCTTCTAATCCTAATGCCGTTGCAAACTTACCATCATCAGTTCCTGTGTTTATTTCTGCAACACTTAATTTATTGGCTAATGTTTGAAATAGACCAACCGCCCAATCATACACAGATTTTACACTTGGATATTTTGTATTGCTTGCCTGATCTGTATTTACGTTGGTTGATTTGTTAGTAGAATTTTCAGCAGTATAACCGATGTTATTTTGTGTTATTGACCAATTCGCTTGTGTGTTCCCGGGCGTATTTATTAACGCACGTACAATGTCTCCAATTTCCACAACTTGTCCAGTTGGCAATGTTCCGGCAACTGATATAGTCCATATATCACCTTTTAAAATTGCTCCACTGGCTCCTGATCCTCCGGTTGATGGATAAGCTCCACCACTCGCATCAAAACTACCACGGTCATCCCATAAACCAACAACCAAACCATCAGAATAGGATGCAGCAGAAGCAAGTGTCGCTGCTAATGCAACCTTCACAGAATTTTGATCCGGAGCCCCATCAGTGTTATTATTTGTAACATCACTGTACAGTTTAGCTTTACCTTTTACAGTTGGCGATGCATCAGCTATTGTTGCTCCGGCAACAGCAGTATCAACATAAGTCTTAGTTGCTTTTTGTGATGCATATTTTGTATCACTGTTCGCTGCTAATGTTCCGTCTGTATCTTTGTTTGCAACATTTTCAGGAGTGTAACCTATTTTAGTTAAAATAGTTCCATTTGTCTCATCACCGGTATTTGTGCCGGAAATAGCATTTAATTTTGCTAACAAAGCATCTGTAAAGCAATTCGTATTAGCATTACTTTCATAAGATATTTTGATCTGCGATGCAGTCATTACAGCGTTTAATAAATCCGGATCCGATATTTTTACAAATGTCGCACCAACACCGGTTGTAGTTGCCCTGTAAAGAGCCCAGCGACCATCGCTATCGTCCACAACAAAAATATTTAACGGTAATGCAGTAACATCATACAAGTCACGCGCGGTGATATCAGCTACTGATATTTCTTTATTCCCATCATAAATAACTTTCCAGTGAAGGGAATTAAAGGTCCCGAATGTTTGCACCAAAGCCTGATATATAATACCATCCTTTAGGCAGCATACATTTGGATTATATATGTGATCAGGATCAGGATTGTATTCACCTAGACCAAGGAGATCAGCATCATCAATCCTGTTTAACAGACTTGCCTCCATATTAAGCATTCTGTCACGAACGGTGTTGCCTTTTATCTCACGTTTTATGTTAGTATATACGTGATCTGTGATATCCTTTTTTAATTCTGTTTTATTTAAAATTGCTGTCATCGCTAGTCGAAAGATTGATCGAATGAACCAAGGCCACCCGTTGTTTTTATATCTAAAAGTAATGGCGCTGTTGCTGCAGCTTGTTTTTCCAAATCGCTCGGCACGCGTTTCCACGGTGGCAGCAAACTCTTGTCTGTTTCATTTTTTATTTCAATTATTGGAACCAACAAACGCTCACCTCCAACAAAGGATGTAGAAAGCGATATCGAAGGGTTCGCTTCTATTATCGGATTCATTTTTGACGCATCACCATACGCTTTGTATGCGATACTGTCCCATCTGTCCCCTTGTGTTGCTATGTATTCAGTAAACATTACTTATAATTGTTTTCTTGATGATTTTAAAGCGATCAGCGGTGAACACTTTTTTGTAAACTCTTTCATCGCATTCACCAGCAATAAATTAAAGTTTGTTGTATTGTTAAAAATATCAAGTGAGTACTGCGCGTCTAAATCAGTTGCTACTGTTGGCAATCCCAAAAACGACAGTATTGAATTATCAAAATTTGTTTTAGCTGCTAACACACCGTTCAACGATGTTTGGATATCCGGAGAGAAAGTAAGGATCTGCGGAAACGTAGTTACAAGTCCGGTCACACGCGACAAACTTGTACCGATCGATAGCGCATTTTTAGTTAAGAAAGCAGTTGTATTTACAGCTTCAGCTGCAAATGCCTGGCCTCTTAATAAAAGAGTTACAGGCGCTGTGATTAAATTTTTTACTCTGTTTATTTCATTATTAATTGAGTTCACTGCCAGGTTAGCTTCACGCATTGCCATCAATATCATTGCATCAGGAGTTAACGGAGGCACAGGAACACTGGTTGGAGTAGGGCGATTAGGATTAACTGCAAACGCATTGAGCAGAGCTCTTTTTTGTGCAGACTTCATTTTATCTGCTTCATAAAATTCCCGCAATCCAATGTTCACATCAATATCGGTGTAAGCTCCATCCTTATCCGTATCGTTCACTATTCGCTCCAGGGTGGTGATCACAAACGTTCCTTCAAAGTAACCGGTGCCGTAAATCAATGGTAAAATTTCACCATCGTCCCGGTACCTGTTTAATGCATCGTATTCAACTTCCGGATTACAAAAAGCAATATGAAATTTTACACTGATGGAGAATTCATCCAATGCATTACCGGTACGTTGCAGACGCGGCTTGCCATCTATCAATGTATGCTCAGCATACACCGCTTCCTTTTTATCAGACATAGATGAAAAACCTTTCAGAGCTTCAAATTTTATTTCACCTAGCTGGGCGTACATTAATATTTACCTCTGTTGTTTTTTCGGTTTGCTTCATCTATCATTTTCACCAGCTCTCCCTGATGCGTTTTTAGCATCGCTCTAAAATCTTCTTTACTTCCACCGCCACCCATGTGGATCACCGGTGCGTAAGTAATTGTTATTCCACCTGCATTCCCTGGAGAACGCTTCCCTGGTGCAGCACTTCCTCCCATAGCTGAGGAAGCTATAAGCGTTGTGGCAGCAACCCTTCTCATTGCTTTCATCATTGGTTGCGGTTTCATTGTATCCGCAATAGTTTCAATAATTCTAACCCTGTGAAGATCTTTTAAAGGACCAACTTTTGCTGGTGAGAAAGGAAGATAATCCCGGATCTTACCAACCATATTTTTTATAGCCTCAACAGGACTATTAACAAAAGCTTTTATTCCATTCCATATTGATTTTACTATATTAGCCCCTGCATTATAGAAGCGTGGGCCCAAGCCTTTCATCCATTCCCAAAATGACGAAAAGACATTTTTAACCTTTTCCCACAACCCTTTGAAGAAGGCAACTATTTGCGGCCAAAATTTTATAATGAATCCAACTGGTCCTATAAATAATATTCCCCATTCTTTTACCCAGGAAACAACTTTCCAAAACATATTTTTTATGCCGGCCCATAAGTTCACAAAGAAATCCTTAATACTTTGCCACACACTTTTTATCCATTTAACTATCGGATCCCAATACTTTACAATCAAAAATATTGCTGCAGCTATTCCCGCAATAATTAACACGATTGGGTTTGCTGCTAAAAAATTAAATACCACACTCAACCCATTGACCACGCTCATCACAGTGCTGACACCCATTGTTACAATTTTTAATGTAGTGCCAAGCGCCAGCAAACCTACACCCACACCGGCAACTACTTTTATGAGCGATTTATTATTTTCTACCCAAGCTTGAATGGCTGGTAAATGTTTTTGAATATCTTTCATAACTGAATTTACTGCAGGCAATAAAACTTTACCCACTGTTTCCACCACTTCACTCCAACTCACTTTCATTTTAGAGGCTTCTGTAGCGGTAGCTTTGGCAACACCTCCTACTTGTTTTTCAACAGCTTTCATGATCAGTTCCTGGGCTTTCAGCTTCTGATTTGATTCTACTAAGGTTTTAATTTTAAGACGCTCAGCTTCACTGAAAGTGATCCCGGATTTTCGTAAAGCAACTATTCCCCTGATAGGATCCTGAAGCGCCTTACCTAATTGTACTGCATTTCCGGATGCTTCACCAAACCCAGTAGAAGCCATATCAAACGCGGCCTGAGTAGCGCGGTCCATTATTCCTGTTGTACGCGCGACCGCATCACTTACACTTTTAAACGTAGCAAGTTTAGCTTGTACAGCTAAAATTTCTTCATCTTCAATTCCGATTTGCGCTGCTAACTGATCTGCGTATTTTTGATTTGCAAGTAATGCTTGGTTGGTAGTTTCACCCATCGATTTATAAACCTGCTGAAGTCGTTTTACAGAAACTTCATTTTCTTCAGCTGCATCAACTGTGGCTCCGAAAAAAGCCGTCATGGCTCCCCCGGTAATAGCCATTTTAGTACCGGCTCGGTTTATACCATCTAAATGCGTATTAGCCTTTGCAAAAGCACTATTAATAACCCCGCTCATCTGATCTACGGCAGTCAAAACCAACGCTACTTCAAGGGCCTTATTCATTGTTTAGGGTTTAATTTATCGTGTGATTTTAACGCCTCTTTATACCAAAAATCCAAATCCACCAAACTCCACTCAAGCAATATATTTAATGGTGTATGCGAGAAATGGGCTAGGAACATTATATCTCCCGCCCGGACTAAAAATTTATTGCAGCGAATCTTGCAAAGATCTTATTGTAATCCTGCATGCTAAGTTCTGCGAGATCTTCAGGAACAATATCCTTATTATCAATAGTAACAAGCTGTGCCATCAGCGTAGCCATATACAACTTTGATTTCCCTTCTGATTGATCCATTGCTTCCTGGGCATGCTTACCCTTACCTGATAATATCAGGGCTTTTCTGCCATCCGATAAAATGATTTCATTAACAGGAGCTAAAGGTGCAGGAACTACTTCTGCAGCAGGCGCTGTTTCTTTTTGTACCGCTGTGATTTCAGGTGCTGGTGAATTAGGAGTTTCTCCTGGTGTGTTTGTTTCCATGTGTTTTTTTTCATATTAAAATTAGTTGCGGGATAGGGATTCGAACCCTTCCCGCAATATTATTAGATGCCTAAATTGGCGCGGTATTGCGCTAAAATATCAACACCCTTCACTTTGTAAATATTAGCCAACAGATCTATCTCAAGAGTTTCAACACCATCAATTTCCATCTTGCAGTACGTTACAGAAAGGTTTGTTTCTAACTCAACGTTGTCATTCTGTTTGAAATTTCCTGTAGGGAAATCCTTTGCAGTTGCTGTCATATAAATAACAACAGGAACCTCAGCTGAACGGCCACCGGAAGAATACGTTTCCAACGAAGAGCGCACCTGCAGGTTCAAAGGCAGTATCGGATTTCCAACTTTATCCAAAACATCCTTATAAAAACTATTCCATTTAATTTTTGCCTCCATCTTTTCTATTCCGGAGAAAAACTCAACTGCGCCAATCATTCCAAGGGCCTTATGTTCAGCCATCTTGTGTTTGATCGTTGGAGCCATCACCTCTTCCGCACGTCCTAATAATGAATTTCCATTCATATAAATGTTTGCGTTTGTTACTCTTTTTATTTCTTGTGACATGATTTTTAAAGGTGTTTAATTGGGTTAAACTTTTATTTTCAAATTACTTTATGGATGCTAATAAATTAATATCAATAAAGCTGTTAAATGTGATTCTTTCCATCGGTGTTGGAGGCATAAAGTCTAAGCTGAAAAGAACATGTCCTGCAGCTAATTCAGGCGCTGAGTTTAGCGCCGGATTGTAAGTACATTTTCCATCAACGATCGCTCCGCGAGATATCAGTGAGCGAATGAATGCATTTACACTCGCACGTACACTATCAATAACTGCTTGTGTAATTGGCTTATCAACAAATTGCAACATCGCCAGTTCAATTGACTCATGCATAATATCAGCTGTACGTTGCACGTTTTCAAAATTTGAAGGAGCAGTACTTGCCGGGAAAGAAGCAGATCTGTTACCCCACAATCTCAAGCCTGTTCCAAAAGAATTAAAAACAGTGGTAATACCTTTTTCGTTCAATAAATTTGCATCAGTTGTTGCATCATTTATTGCAGCGCTTATTTTTCGTTCAGTTCCTAAAATACCTTTGATCTCATGGTTCGAAGCGGATATCCAATACCCTTCATTACTATCAACAGCTGCGCGAACTCCTGCAGCCCATTGTGAATAAGGTGTATCGATGATCGTATCCGTTGCAATATCATAAGCCTTCAGCATTGGGAAAAATAATCTCGCACGTTTACTTGCAGTAATAAAATTGATCGTGCTTGCAGGTCCGCGACCGGCAATTGCACCTGCTACAGTTGTGCCTGCAGGAGCATCTAAATATGCAAATGCTTTATGAAGATCTGCCTGGGCGATCATTTCTACAGCAACTGTATTTAATGATGAGTAACCAGGTGCAATAAATATTTTCGGTTTAAATCCAAACAAGTTGTATGAATCAACAAAACATTTAAAGCCGGTTCTTGCTTCAGTTGACCCGTCAACCGTTCCGATAACCAGCGCAGCAATAACACCTGCTGCATTCAGTTTTTTATAAGTAAATTTCAATGTCAATCCATCAGTGATTGCAGCATTCAGGATAACCAGGTTCCCGTACACATCAATAGTGTAATCTGTACCTACTGTGTAAGTGGTAGACCCCGCAGAATTTTTAACCACAACTGCAGCTGCACCAACCGGATTGAATGCGGTTTTTACTTTACGGCTTGCAACTGCAGCCGAAACCTCATCGGTTACAGTAGTCGCCATTGCCGTTTCATCCCAAATATTTACCACCAGTACTGTTCCTGCGCCTTGTTTAAATATCGCATCCAGGGCTTGCGGAATATTTAATCCTGTTAAAGGAGGTCCGAATTGTGCCGCATCCTGGGCATTGTTTACAAGCGTTAATGTTTGTTTAGGACCTGAAGGTGAAATACCAACCAACCCGATAACAGCTGATTTTACAACTGAAATAGGCACTGTTCCATTTAATAATTCGATGGTTTCAACACCATGTAGATAATTTGCTGCCATTAGTTATTTTTTTTAGATTGGGTTTCTTTTTTTTCTTCAACTAGCTTCAGGGCACCTGTAGCTACTAGTGTTTTAACATGAGATGAATCTGCAGGTAAGGAGTACTCGTTTCCATCCTGCAAACAATGATCAACGCGCGCAATGGTTACATAACTTATTTGCCCGGTGTATAAATATTTTTTCATTAGTTGTAAGTACTGTTTGTAAAAGTTGCTTTCGACTCTGTAATCGGTACACCTGGCTCTTCTGAAAAATCTTCGACATTTAACGAAGTGCAG
>JAHEZB010000010.1:14241-16854 GCA_023251285.1 Chitinophagaceae bacterium
CATCCAAAGATTCTCCTCAAAATTTTCAAGTTTAAAACTCTTTAAGTAGATCTTTCCGCAGGAAGAAGGAGTAAATCCAACTACTGCTTTTCGGATCTTATCTTTCAGATCATAAACTCCGTTTGTACCGCGGAGTAATTTTGCTCTGATCATTATTTCAAACGTTTCTTCGCTCGTTTGCGAAACTTCATTTGTGCTTTTTAGTGCCGGGTAATCCGCACCGCTGTATGCTACTGTTATTATTGGTTTTGTGGTTACTGATCTTTTAAAATCAACTGTTTTCTCCGGTACCACTTCACATTCAACCGTATTTCCAAGCTTTGTAGCAATCCTCGCTTTTATTTCTTCCTCCTGTACTTCAGCAAGTCCCATGTTATGGATATAAGTCTGCGATTATTGTTTTTCCATCGTGTTTAGTGCTGACGTGTTGAATATTGTATGTAACACTCTTAATCACCACCGTTTCTCCTCCATTATTCTCACCAACTAACTCTCTTAATCCCGGAAATTCACCTTCAAAATATTCCATCTGATAATGGTCCGGATCATAATTTACACCTGCTAATTCTTTGTTTTCAGTAGGGTTTTTAAATAAAACCCTTACTGTATATCCTGCCGGGTGGCTACCATCAGATGGAACCCAAACAGCAACGTTTCCCATAGTGTTTGAAACTACTTTTCCCGCTGCTGCCTGAGCTCCATCAAATAGATTGTCAACCATGGGCAGATTAAGCTGTTGCCATTATACCTGCATTTTTCAATGCAGTTAATGCTGCATTTAATGCAGTTTGTAATTCTTTTAATTGAAGGTTAACATCAAGGATTGCCCCATTCACAGCAGTATCTACTTGTGCTGCAGTTGGAGTAGATCCACCTGCACAAGCAATATTAGCAACGTTCGCAAGCGTTCCGTCAGTAGTACCTGTTAATGTGCCGGCCACCTGAGCAACCAATGCTGCCTGAGCAACACCTTCAGGTGTGTTTTCATAAACATTTACATCCACTGTGGCATCGTTTGCTGCAGCATCTGCAAATGCGGTTCCGATTGGCACATCTGTTGATGTTTTTGTAATTTTCTTTGTGCTGGTATTCCAGTACAATTTATCGCCTTGTGTAATAGCTAAAGAAGCTGTTAAAGCAAGAGCAAAAACACCTCCAAGTACCAATGTTCCGACACCGGTTGTGGCTGCGATATCCGTTTCAGCGATACCGATAACTTTACCAACAATAACAACATCGCCTGAAGCTATTGCAGAACCTGCGTTGGCGTATTGCATTTTATTACCTTTTTGAACAAAATTTTTCATCCTTTTTTTATTTTTAAATAACCCCCGAAGGGGCTATTTGGTTTATATTATTTTTTACAGTCAGTTATTACGCACCAACGTTTTTGTACAAGCCGCGGAAATCAATTGGGGCTGCACCAAACACCATACGCGCTTTTATTTCAATTCCATCAACACCAAATCCCGCACGTTGCTCTGTGAACAATTCGCCTTCTCCTTCTAAGAATGCATACTCGAGAGTATCAATTCTTGATGGCTCAGAAGCTAAGAACCAACTTAAACCGGTGTTTAAATCGGATAAGCGCGGCTCAACGATCACTTTCAACGAAGTGTTGTTTTTGCTGTTGATTTTAGAAGACTCACTTGCAACGAAACTTGTAGATGTGTATTGATTTGCAACATCTTCCAATTCAGGTGCTACAATTAAGTAAGCCGGCTCAAGGTTAAGGAAAGAATCTCCGATTGATTTTTGTTTACGCATTAATTTTCGTCCGATTCCAAGATTCGCAACATTGATCACAGTTCCTGTACCTGTTAAATTCGCGTGAGTTGAATGGAAAAGAGCAACTGCATCATTCATTGCCGGGTTACCGGTCATGATCGCCCAAACAAGGTCAGATTGTTTTTGAACAGCTTGTTCTGCTATCGATTGAGGGATGCGTGCAAAGGCGTTTAAATCATCATTTACAATTGCTTCCCAGGTAAGTGCGATGATCTCACCATACTTTTCTACAGCGTATGCTTCTTTAGCTTCGCCCATTGTAGCGTATTTATATTCTCCGCCTTCTTTAACTTTTTTGAATGCGCTGATATCTCCCAGTTGAGTACGAGTCATCGGACGGAAATCTTTCGCAGTTGTTTTGCGTGTGAATGGCTCAAAAGTTTTTGGGGCCAAAGCGTATGCTGCACGCAAAGATCTGTTAACCGTATTTCCTAAAATGTAAGGGAAATCACTTATTGAATGCGCACCACGCACACCATTTAGAGCTCCGGAAGCAATTTCACGAGCACTCATTCCACGCACAGACACGCCTTGTGCGGTCAAGCATTCTTTTGCCATATCCAACAAGGACATACCACGGAATTCACCTGGCGTTTCTTTTTCTGTCAATGCAGAAGGATTCGCGCGGTGCAAAATTGCAATTTCCATTCCTGCAACGCGTTTATCTGACGCATCTGCCAAAACACTGGCATCAGTGGCAACTGTTGGCTTTTCTTTTTTGCCCATTTCAGCAATTACCAACTTACGCACCTCGTCAACAGACGTGCCTTCAGCAATATGTTTTTCTGAGAATGCAGAATCCAAACCTGCAGCACGAACTGCAAG
>JAHEZB010000327.1 GCA_023251285.1 Chitinophagaceae bacterium
GTAGTTTTCGGAACGCAGTTTTTCCAGTTCCGTTTTTGTCGCTTCTATTTCGCGGATTCTTTTTTCACGAAGCTTCATGATTTTATAAAAAGCATAAAATAAAATAAGACCGAGCATGATCAAAACCGCCCATGTTTTCCAAAAAGGAACCATGAAGATGATCTGCAGAAAAAAGCATGGAAAAAGCAGCATCGGTTTTATTTATTTAAGTAAATAAAAATAAATAAAAAACCTCATTCCGTAAATAAAGAAATAAAGCGCATTTCTATTCTTTAATTAACGAATCTTCTGATTGAAGAAGTAAATTTTACTTTCTTACATCCAAAATAAAACGCTCACTTCCTGCATCGCCATTTGATGAAATTCCCTGTAACACGACGAGATATTTTCCGGGAATATCGCCGGTAAAAAAAGAAATATGGGCAATTCCTTTTTCGTTGGTACTTATATTTGGCGACCAGTATAAAAGCTCACGAAAATCAGGAAGACGACTTTGTATTTCTTTGTCAGTAGAATAATCAGGTGAATAAAAAACTCTTTGTTGTTGCAATCCATCGTAATCAAGAATCACATCCCGTGGATCAAGTGTGTAACCATCCAGGTTTCCTTTATAAGTGGTAAAACTGACAATTCCTTCCGAAACAATCGGCCACCAGATGTATTTGGAGGCAACGACATCCAGCCTTTGAACTTTCAATGGATCATAGGCGATAATTTTATTGGCATCAAAAACGGGAACGCCGTCTAACAGCATCAATGGATCTTTGTTAAACACGGTTTGTGCCGGTTGCTTATCATGCAGCTCAAATCCCGGAGCATTGAAAGTATTCAAATGATATTTTCCCTGCTTTTTCACCACGTTCACTTCTGCTACATATTCGCGCAGCACTTCTTCCATCGTTGTAAAACGCGTATAATTATCGAGCAGGTAAGTCTTGTATGGTTTGTAATAAAAAGGAAGTGTATCAATCTGCAAACGCTGAAGTTTTTGCAAATCGGTAGCATGATAACCATTAGAAATCTCCATGCTTACGTTTGCAGATTGAAGAAGGTCTTTGCTTGCTTCTGAAATATGCAAAGCCGGAAATACATTACCGGAAATTTCTTCAGAAAAAGGGCTGAATACTTCCAAATGATAAAGGCTGTCTTTATCGGTATTGGTTTGCAAAATAATCTGGCTTGGACCATAAAAATCTTTCAAATCAAAATGCACCATTCCTTCTTGATTACTTTTACAACCATACAATTGTACGCGCCTCCCGGGAATGGAAAGATAAACCAGCACATCCGCAGCAGGCTTTCCGGTAGCTTCATTCGTTACTTTTCCAACGATAATATGACCGCGATTTTCCGGAACGTACGTAATTACACGTTTGGTTAACGAAACTTTTTTTTCATCAAACCTGCGCCAGCCTTGTGTTAGCAACAAATTATCGAGGGCTTCATTTGTTTCTGCATGATCATTTTGAAAATAAAAATCCGGGTTTTCGATAAATCCTTTCAGTTCTGATGACAACCATAAATACGAATAAATACCCGCATCATCCGGGATATGTAAACTATCCAACCGATAGACGGAAGCAGATAAATCTGCCGGCAATAAATTTCCAGAGGGATCTTTGGTAGAAAGGTCGATGGCTACTTTATCACGCAAATTGAAAATCGCCTTATTTGTTGTTTTGCTGATAAGCATTTTGTTTTTTGGTCTTTTGAAATAAAGCCTTTCGCAAACCGGCTTTTGGTTCTCAGTAAACAAAGTTATCTGTGCAATTCCTTCTTTCAGATTCTCTTTATTAATATAAAAAACCGCCTGGTTATTTTGTAAAGAAGCGGTCTGTGAAAAATCAATTTGCTTGTTCGTTTGAGCAATTAAATAAAGATTCTGATTGATTTCTTTAGAAGAAGAAACGGTTACTTTTAATTGATTGCCTTCATCAGTTACCTGCATTGCAAAACCGTTTTCCAGTGCATCAGGTAGCTCTTTTCTTATAACCGAATTGTTTTTCAAAGTAACAATTGCCGTATAATGTTTTGCAGATTCCGGTGTAAATAAAAATTTACCCATACCAAACTTTTCTGTTTGAAAATGAGCAACCGTATCGTTTGATTGATCCACAACAATACCTTGACCTTCCTCTCCTTTTCCTGCATCATCATTTATTTTAAAAGCTACCACGCTGTTTATTCCATTCACCAGGCTTCCCCCTTCCGGGAAAAATTGTGCAAAATATTTAATCGGATTTTTTACTAGTGATAAATCAAGGTTCCTGGTTGTATTGACAATCGTAATTATTTTTTTAAAGAAATAATCGGGCGAATCATTTTTCATCCAGTTGGTATAAGCCCTTAATTCATAATTGCCCGATTCAAGAGTAAGAGGAAGGGAAAAAGAACCGTTGCCAGTGCCATTTTCCAAGGATATTTTTGATTGCAAAACCGGTTCATGCCGGTTGTTCAATATTTCTACATAAATAACTTTACTCAATGACAATGGATGGTTATTTGCAGCATTGGTTACATAAGTTTTGAACCACAATATTTCGCCACATACATAGTAATTCCTGTCAGAGTGCACAAATACTTTCTCACCGATATAATTGCTGCTATTATTGGCAAAACCATTCATGCTGGCACTAAGATTCGTTTGTCCAAAAGAAGAAAATGAAGCAGCGAGGCTGACAAATAAAAATGATTGACGAAGAAAATATTTAAAAGAAATGATTGAAGTCATTTGATAATTTTTATGGCCAGAAACTTGGTTTTACAGGAGTGCCGCTAAGCGTACAATCCACGCAGCTGCCGGTGGCAGACAAATAGCCACCGGTGGTCCTATCTTGTAAATATGGAATGAAACTATTGTTGGAAAAATAAAAGAACAAACTATCACGGATATCCGGCACTTCATATTCTAAGCAGTCTGGGAGCAGATTCCAGCCGGCTGGCATATCGGAATTACGAATAAAAATCCTTTGTTGTACTGAGTTTCCCGCTCCAATGTAGCCGATCACTGTTTCAGAAGGATCGCTTACGGAATGGATATTTCCGGCGGTCATATTTGGCTGAGGATCAAAAATAGAACCGACATTTTCAGTGTTCGCCTTCATGGCATTCCAATAATTATAAGCACTGGAGTCCAATGCATATTGCGTCACGATTATGCTATACAAAACGCTGATTCTTTTGTCGTGGTTCGGAATAAAAAGGATGGGTGCCGCATTTATCACATCTGTTTGTAGTTTCGCCGAAGAGCCCAATATTATGCTAGTGGAATTTTGAGAACGCCAACATTGAAATACGGGCGTTATTCGCGGAATTACGCTTGTATCGACTGGATTGTATTTTAGGGTGGAATAGTATTGCGAATGAAACTCCCATGTTTCATCGTATTGCCAACGATAGAAAATGCTCTTATTTTGGGGGTCATGTGTATTTAGATAAATTTGAACGCCGCCATCTTTTATCTTCCAGCCTACCTGATCAATTTCCGGAGATTGTTTGAAAGGAACAAAATCTGAAAGATATTCCTTGTGATCGGCGGTTGTAATATGTACACGATAAGTATTTCCTGGAGAAAAAGAAAAATAACCGGTGTAATTGCCACTACCGGCTTCAGTCAAAGGGAAGGCGTTATTATTTGAATCCTGAATTTCTACGTGAGCGCCGGTTTCATTGGTAGAAGCAGCAGTATCTCCCCAGGTAATATTCCTCGTGCGGCTCAACTTTATGTTTGTTGCTCGGTTACCGGTGACATATCCTTCCACTACCAGGTAATGATCTTTAGAAGATTTGATTGGCGGATCGTAAGGCACTTTACAAGTTGCCAGAAATAAAATGCAAAAGGCGACAATTAACCACTTGCAGGAAAAATATTTTTTATTCATTTTCAAAAATCATAATAGTTTATAACAGTCAAAATTCCATCCCTTAAGGCCAGAAAGAAGGTTTCATGTTTGTTCCATAATAAGTACAATCAACGCAATTAATAAATGAAGAGGTGTAACCAAACCTTGTCATAGGATCCAGGATGGTATCAATTGGAGAAAGTCCCAAAGTACCACCCAGGTAATAAACAATACTATCTTTTGGAACACTGTCTATCAAACAATCGGATGGCGAATTCCAATTTGCCGGCATCTGGTTATTATTGATAAAAATCCTTTT
>JAHEZB010000328.1 GCA_023251285.1 Chitinophagaceae bacterium
CCGTTTATCCGACAGATGGAAACCGGTTGCAACTTATTCTCATTGTCTTTGTAAACCAGAGGCGGGTAACCACTTTCAACAGCCGGCTTTTTCATGATGTGATGTATCTTGAATCGTCCCTGCCAGAAGATGGCAGAAGATGCAGCTAAGGCTAAGATCAGTACCGAAATCGTTATCATTTAAATGACTTGTCATTTATTCCAATACAACAACAGCAAAAGAACAATTAATGCCAATTTTCATTTTGCGTCCCTCGCAGTTGAACAAAATTAGTTGCAAAAAATATGTTCGGATCAATTGTGAAGAATTTTTATCCGGCCAGCCAGTTGTAATTGTACTTTAATGCTGGAGAAAATGGTGAGGCTGGTTTCACCGCTACTGTGAAGATTTATGTGCTGTTTTTATAGCAGTGATCAAAGTTACACGAACGTTGATGAATGAGTTACTGTTTATGAATGCTGGGGATTTTTTTAACCAATTTTCATAAAGCTTCTTCTGATCAAATGTACTTTGTTGGAATACCTTTTAATCTTTTGCCTTGGTCGTTTTAATACATCATCTAAAGAAACGTAAACATTTATTTTACTTTTTGTAACGCCGGCTCCTTTCTTTACTCTAATAATTAAAATCCTGGTCAACAAGTATATTTTCAAAAGTCGGGGAAAATATTTGTGAAGATGAATACTTTCTTATTCTCTAATTAGGGAATAATAATTGGACTACTAAAAAAGTAATATAATACTTAACCGGTAAACCAATAAAAAAATGAAGGAAAAATCAATAATCGATAGTATCGAAAGCCAGGAGTGGCTGGGCAAAGCAGGTGATGCAATTCAACCTGTTATAATCAGCGCATTTAAATCAGGAGGTGAAACCGGCCAGAAGATTAAGAACTTTCTACACGGCACCTGGCTTGGTCATCCTTTACATCCGGTATTGACCGATATTCCGATCGGCGCCTGGACATCAGCAGCAGTTTTGGATACGATGGAACTTTCCGGAAACGATAACTTTAAATCAGGTGCCGACGCTGCTGTTACCATTGGCATTGCCGGAGCGCTGGCTGCTGCAGTGGCTGGCTTAACCGACTGGACGGGCACTACGAAGAAAAAAAGAAAACTGGGACTCATGCATGGCTTGATAAACATTGCAGCCACCAGTCTGTATGTAACGTCGCTCATTTTAAGGCGAAAAGAAGAAAGCCGGAGAGCGGCTATTTTCTATTCGCTCGGTGGTTATGCTCTTGTCACTGCTTCTTCATGGCTTGGTGGCTATCTTGTTTTTACAGAGCAATTGGGAGTAGATCATTCAGTTACCTTAAATCCTTATCCTAAAGATTTTGTGGCTGTTTTACCGGAAAGTGAGTTGGCTGAAAATACAATGAAATGTGTGAAAGCCGGCGAAATTCCGGTGATCGTAGCAAAAAAAGACAACCAGGTTTATGCATTGGCAAATACCTGTACCCATATGGGCGGCCCGCTTTGTGAAGGCACGCTTCTCGAAAATGCTGAGATTCGGTGTCCATGGCATGGCTCTGTTTTTTCATTAAAAGACGGCAGTGTAATTGACGGTCCGGCTACTGCAGCTGAACCTGCTTTTGATGTGAGGATCAGAAATGGACAAATAGAAGTAAGGCACAGACAAAGCTGAAAAAGCGATTTAAAATAAAAGGAAAATTATGTCGGAATCTCATAAACTTGGTACCATAATCGGCAAATTTGGAAACGCGATTGGCAAAGGATTGATAGCAGGACTTGCCGGCACTGCAGCCATCACACTTTCAATGATGATTGAAAGGATGATCACTAAAAAACCGACGAATTTTGCACCCGCAGATGCAGCATCAAAAGCATTGGGTATAGAAGCATCTGACCGCGAAGAATGGGGAAAGTTTTCTGATGAAGTCCACTGGACTTATGGGACTATTTGGGGGATTGGAAGGGGTTTGTTATCAACAGTAGGTTTAAAAGGGTTGCCTGCTACGGCTATCCATTTTGCCGCTATTTATTATACCGCCTTAACAATAGAACCAGACTTTGAAGTCGCTCCTCCTATCAACGAATGGGGCAAAGAAGATATCGCTGTTTTTGCGCTGCATCATGTCGTGTATGCTGTGGTTGCAGGATTGGTTTTTGACGCGATAAATGAAAACGAAAAAGACACAGAAGTCACGTCAATTGCAAAGAATCAAAATAGTCCTTTCAAAAATATAAAATGATAAAATCATCTTAGGAAATTGGATAACGAATCTAAAAACGATCAGGTTGCACCAGGCGCTCCTGGGATGCCAGCACACTGGACTCGGGGTTGTAAGTCCGGGATAGGGAAATCGATTAACTCACCTTCCGACGTTTCATTTACGATTGGCAATGGAACCGTGAACGAAGTATTTTTCCCAAGGGAAGACATAGCCTGTATCAGGGATATTGAGTTTTTAGTGACTGATGGAAACGATTTCTTTTCAGAAGAAAAAAAAGACACCACTCATACGATTAAATGGATGAAAGAAGGAGTGCCCGCATTTCATTTGGTAAATACCTGTAAACAAAAAAAATACTCCATAGAAAAAGAAGTCATCACCGACCCGATAAGAAACACACTGTTGCAACAAATAATTTTCAAGCCATCTTCAGAAAGCGAATCATCAAAGTTGAATTTGTATGTAATTCTTTCTCCTCACATTCTGAACCGGGGAGCAGGCAATGATGGCTGGAAAGGGAAATTTAAAAACGTTCAGATGTTATTTGCCCGCCGCGGAGGCATTTCGCTGGCACTTGCCTGCTCTTGCAATTTCTCAAAATGCTCCGTTGGTTATATGGGAAATTCAGATGGGTTTACTGATTTGAAACAACACAGGAAAATGACATGGGAATATCCAAAAGCTTCGGAAGGAAATATAGCGCTTACTGCACAAATTGATATTTCTAAAAATAACAAGGTCGTATTAGCGGTTGGTTTTGGCCGAACACCTGACGACGCGGGCAACAATGCATGGGCAAGTATTCTTGACGGGTTTACTCTTGCCAAAGAAAAATACATTTATGAATGGGAGCGATGGCAACGCTCTCTGGCAAATGTGAAATCAGACAGGAATCGCCTTGGGCGAAACTTCAGAACAAGCGCTGCCGTGTTGCGTATGCATGAATCAAAAAAATTTCCAGGTGGTATTATTGCGAGCCTTTCTATACCCTGGGGGCATTCTAAAGGAGATGGCGACCTGGGCGGATACCACCTGGTATGGCCACGTGACCTGGTATTGAGTTCAGGAGGCTTCCTCGAGTTGGAGGGAAAAGACAATGTTCTGCGTATTCTTAATTATATAATGACCACACAGGAACAGGATGGACGATGGAGTCAAAATATGTGGCTGGAAGGCGTTCCGTATTGGAATGGGATTCAGATGGACCAGGTAGCACTTGCGATCTTGCTGGTGCATTCATGTTATCACAGAAACTTTATAGATGAAGAGAGATGTAAGCGGTATTGGCCCATTGTAAAAAAAGCACTGGAATACCTGGTTGCAAACGGTCCTTATACACAACAAGACCGGTGGGAAGAGGAATCCGGCTATACACCTTTTACCCTTGCTGCACAAATTGCTGCTTTATTGTGCGGTGCTTCCCTCGCAGAAGTAAATAATGAAAAAGAGATTGCCAAATACTGTTTGGAAAGCGCGGATAACTGGAATGCAAATATTGAAAGATGGCTGTATGTTACCGACACATCGATATCTAAAGAGTTACAAGTGGATGGATATTACATGCGCATCAATCCTTTTGATCTTCCTGCTGATGAGGTAAAAGATGAATACATCCATCTTAAAAATCATGAGAATGATGAAGGCAAAATTCTGCTTGGCGAATTGATTTGCGTAGATGCATTAGCGTTGGTAAGATTTGGATTGCGTGATGCCAATGATCCACGGATTTTGAATACCATAAAAGTGATTGATGCCAAACTAAAAACCGATACTCCATACGGCCCTTGCTGGCATCGTTACAATAAAGATGGTTATGGAGAAGATGAGAATGGTAACCCATATATTGGGCATGGCATCGGCAGGGCGTGGCCGTTGCTGACGGGGGAAAGAGCGCATTATGAAATTGCAGCCGGGAACACGGATACAGCAAAAGATTTATTAAAAACAATGGAAT
>JAHEZB010000329.1 GCA_023251285.1 Chitinophagaceae bacterium
AGCCACATGGCCACCGGCAGAAAAACCCATGATACCAACTTTGTTTGTATCAATCATCCAAACAGACGCACTATCACGCACCATCTTAATTGCCTGCTGCGCATCCTGCAAAGGCGCAACGGTTTTATTTACCTGGAAGGAATCATTGGGCAAACGGTATTGCAACACGAAGGCTGCAACACCCTTTTTGACAAACTCTTTTGCCGTGGTTGTGCCTTCACCATCATAAACAATTACGCTGTAACCACCCCCGGGGCAAATCACTACAGCGGCGCCGCTCGCCTTATCTTTTTCCGGTAAATACATCTGCAAGGTTGGCGTAATAACCCGCCGAATCAAACCTTCCGAAGGATTTTCAGGAATATTTTTTAGCTCTGTTTTTTTTGAATTAGGAATGTTGCCGGGATAAAGATTTACGATGCGCTGCGCCTGGATAGCGAACGGAAATAAACACAGAACAATAAAACAATACTTTGATTTTTTCATTACCGATTATTTGCAATTGATTCTTTATTGCTAAACCATACTAGTTGTTTTGAAAAAGAAGCGGTGCAAGTTCATGAAGACTACGTCTCCACGTCAAAAACTCGTGGGCTGTATTCTCAGAAACATAAGAGATTGCATTGTACCCGGCGCCTTTCAATGTTGTCACTGCATTCTTAACTGCGTCGGGCCTTTCCTTGCTGCCACAACTTATGAAAATGAGTTTAGGCTTTGATTTGTCTTTAAGTTCATCGGGCGTATAAATGCCTCCGCTTAGTAAAGCATAATATGAAAACACATCAGGTTTATTTAGCGTGATTGTGTGCGTTTCCATACCACCCATAGAAAGGCCGCCCATAGCACGATTAGCCTTGTTTGCGATAGTACGGAAATGAGAATCGACATAAGGAATCAATTCATCAACCAACACCGTTTGAAAAGGTTCAATTTTAAATTCCTTCATGTGCCCCCATTTCAGTTCGTTAGTCATTCCATAGGTCATCACAATAATGAATGGCTTTGTTTTGCCTTCGGCAATGAGGTTGTCCATGATAAGATTGGCATGTCCCTGGTTGCTCCATGCGGTTTCATCTTCGCCCCACCCATGTTGCAGGTACAATACCGGATATTTTGTTGATTTATCTTTTTCATCTCCCGGTGGTGTGTAAACAAAAGCACGCCTTGATGTATTGGTGCTTTTTGAAGGAAAAAGAATCTGCTGCACATTCCCATGAGGAACATCTTTAAGCGCATAGAAGTCCTGGTCATGAGCAGGTATTTCGATACCGCTTTCCCAACGGGTAGAGCCATAAAAATTCAATGAGCCCGGGTCATTGAAAGTGCCGCCATCTACTGTAAGATGATAATAATGGAAGCCTTCATCCATTGGCCCTTCTGTAGTACCGGTAAAAAATCCATCCGCTCCTTTTGTAAGCAGCGTTCCTCCTCTTCCTCCCAAACCCAGGCTGACGCGCACGCTATCAGCTTGTGGAGCATTGATTTTAAATCGTGCATATCCCTGCGAATTCACCTGGGGATATTCCTGTCCCGACTGATTAAGCGTTGATGGTTTGAAGTCATCTTTAACCGTTTGTGCTATACAAATTTGGCTTGCCATGATAGCAAACGAAAAAATAATCGCGTTTTTTAATTTCATTTTATAACTATTTAAGTGAGTGTTTATGACCGTAAATTTTAGAATTACTTGATGAATATATATCTGTTACTTAAAAAGCAAAGGCGCAAAATTGTACAAATCATTTCTCCAAACAGGCCATGTATGTCCGCCTGGATATTGGTAATAAGTATGTTTTATTTTCAGCTCATCTAATTTGCCCAACATGATTTGCCCGTTCTTGTAAGCGATATCTTCCGGGCCTCCTTCGGAAATCCAGAAGGCTTTCAGGTTGGTGTTTATTTTATCAGCATTCTCTTTCAAAAAAGCATATTGCGCATTCGCAGTCTTATCCATCATTGGCAATATCCATCCGGAACTAAAAACGCCGAGATAAGAAAACATGTCTGTATTATTAATACCCGTGTAAAGTGTATGAAGACCGCCCATTGATAGACCGGCGAGAGCACGACTGGCGGCGTCTGTCTTTACACGATAATTTTTTTCGACGAAAGGAATAATGGCTTGTTTCATTTCTTTTTCAAACATCTTCATGCCGTTTTCAATCCCGCCGGAATTGAAGCCGCCGCCCCCAATGTTGGCATCAGGCATCACAATCAACATAGGCTTTGCTTTTTTATCGGCAATAAGATTATCCAAAATCAAATTGGCTTTGCCCTGTTTCGCCCAGCCGGTTTCATCTTCGCCACCGCCATGCAAAATGTATAACACAGGATATTTTTCACCCTGGTTTTCATCATAACCGGGCGGCGTGTAGATGTACATTTGCCTCCATGAATTGGTAACAGTAGAATAATAATTTTTGATGCGGATGTCTCCGTGGGGAACATTCGAAAGTGCATAGTAACGGTCACCCATAAACGGTATTTCAATACCGCTGGCCATTCTGCCCATTCCATAAAAAGTTTGGCTGGCAGGGTCTGCAACGGCCACACCATCAATAATCAAAGAGTAATAATGAAAGCCCTCGCCGATGGAATCGGTGGTAACATTCCAATAGCCTTCGGCGTCTTTTACCATATCATATTTTTTACCGAGATCAATCTGAACCTTTTGCGCGTCAGGCGCTTTTGTCTTAAATATTACGCGGTGGTCAGCCAGTATTTGCGGATAATCAGCGCCACGAATATTCGTAGATGCCGGTGCCCCCACAACCGGATATTTTGAAAAAGTAGCAGTATCAACCGGTTTAGGAAAACATATACAACCCGTTTTTCCAGACTTTGAATTCGTGCACACCCGGCTCGATATAATAAATATGAGGCACATCGTTTTTAACAAGATAATCATGTGTTCTTTTACTAAAAGTTATTAAACCATCACTGGCTCCGCAGGAAATCCAAAGGAGTTTTAAATCCTGTCTTGCCTTGGCAGGGTCAGGCACGAGCTCTTCGGGAGTCTTTGTATTTGGCGCTGCAGAAAAAGCACCAATCCAGGCAAACTTGTCAAGGTTTCCCAAACCAAAATTCAACGATTGGCCGCCGCCCATTGATAAGCCGGCAATAGCCCGATGGTCGCGGTCACCATAAACGGGATAATGTTTTTGCACGTACGGAATCAGGTCGTTTAATAAATCTTTTTCAAACGTGGCAAATGCCTGCACTTTATCGGGCGCAAAAATATTTCCGGTGGCACTATCATTTTTCATCGCCCTCCCGTTGGGCATTATTACAATCATTGGTTCCACTTTGCCTTCTGCATAAAGATTGTCCAGGATTATTTCTGGATTGCCGCCACGCAGCCATTCTTTATCATCGCCGCCAATGCCGTGAAGCAAATACAACACCGGATATTTTTTCTTTTTAGAATAACCGGGCGGCAAATAAATTAACGACTGCCGTGTTGTTCCAACCGTCGTAGATTTATAATTGAAAGAATCAATTTTCGCATGTGCGATATTGTTTCGCACTGAGTCAAAACCAGCTGGCATCTGCTTGATTATATCCTGCGAAAAACTTGCGGAATTAGACAGTAAAGCAACAAAAAGAGCAAAAAGATATTTCATGTTGTCAGATATTTTTTGAAGTTTTTAAATTTGAATTATTGAGCTGACGGTTTAATCAATTGGTATTTTCCACTTAAATGCATCAAACTAAACAGGTACAACAAACCATCATAGTAAGGGTCGAAATAACCATCACGATACGGCTCCAGCTTTGCATTCCATAAAGCATGTACAAAATCATAATTGTCCTTACGAATCATTTCTGTTGTAGCAACTGTTGATACCAAACCAATAGAGTGTCTTAATTTTTTAAAACCGCCGGCCTGTAAAATGCTGTCAGGGCTTGAGCCATCGGGATTAAACTGATCTTCAAATGTGTCAATGCCTTTTGAACGAAAAAACCTTTGAATGCGTTTTGCATAATCCTGCTGCCACGCTTTGTCTTTCTGAAACCAAACATAATCCATGGAAATGTTCATCGGCACGCGCCATGAATCGTAGCGGAATGCATCAGGAATCCAACGGGAAGTACGCGGCGCTCCGCTAAACTCGGTGTAATCATAATTCAAGCCAGTAACAGGATTGC
>JAHEZB010000330.1 GCA_023251285.1 Chitinophagaceae bacterium
AAATATACAGAATCATTCAAATAACTGGTTATCCCCGCATGAGAAGTTCTCCATATGTAAAACTAATTTTGTTTTTGCTGTTGCCTGTCACAGGCTTTTCGCAATTCAGAAAATATTCCAATGAGTTTTTAAATATTGGTGCAGGAGCTCGGGGATTGGGAATGGGAGCGTCGCAGGCCGCTTCTGTAACCGATGCTACAGCCGGATATTGGAATCCCGCAGCTTTGGTGGGCGTTCAGGATTTTCCTCAAATTGATCTGATGCATGCCAGTTATTTTGACAATATTGGCAAATACGATTATGCAAGTTTGGCTATTCCGGTAAATGACAATAAAAGGGTTTTGGGTTTATCTGTTTTGCGATTTGCTGTTGATGATATTCCGAATACTCTTTTCCTCGTTCAACCGGATGGAAGTATTAATTATGGAAACGTCACGTCATTTTCCTCAGCCGATTATGCGTTTCTTTTTTCTTTTGCCCAAAAAATCAAAGATGATGACAACTTTAAAATGAGTTTTGGAGCAAATGCTAAAGTTATTTATCGCAAAGTCGGTCATTTTGCAAATGCCTGGGGATTTGGTCTTGACGCCGGATTTAAAATGCAAAAAAATAACTGGAGCCTGGGCGTCGTGGCCAAAGACATCACCACTACTTTCAATGCGTGGTCATTTCATTTTACGGAAAAAGAAAAAGAAGTACTGTATCTTACAGAAAATGACATCCCGGTAAAATCCACGGAACTAACTGCCCCACGCCTTACGATAGGCAATTCTTATAATTTCAAAATTGGTTCTTCGGTAAATCTTCTTGCGGAAGCGGATTTTGATCTCACTTTTGACGGCAGAAGAAATACCGTGATCAGCAATAACAGCCTTAATGTCGATCCTCATGGAGGTTTAGAACTTGGAATAAAAAATGTATTTTTTGTACGTGCCGGTATTTCTAATTTTCAAAAAGCGCTTGCCGATGGTGATACCACCAACCAAAAAAGAGTGTGGATCTATCAACCAAGCCTCGGGGCAGGTTTCAAAATAAATAGTGTGAGCATTGATTACGCTTTTACCAACCTGGCCAATCAATCCAACCCTTTATATACTCATATTTTTTCATTAAAATTTGATCTTGCTGCTAAAAAAGAAAGTAAATAGTACCATGAAAAAATTAATTGCCCTGCTTTTTATTTTCATTATTGCCCACGCGAATGCTCAGTATTCTAATAGCTGGATTGATTACAATAAAACGTATTATAAATTTAATATAGCCGTAAACGGACTTTATCATATCAGTCAATCAACGTTAAACAACCTGGGACTTGGAAATATTCCGGCAGAGCAATTCCAGCTTTGGAGAAACGGGCAGGAGGTGGCTTTATATACAAGCGTAGCTTCAGGACCTTTGCCAGCAGCAGGTTTTATTGAATTTTGGGGACAAATGAATGATGGAAAAGTCGATACCAAATTATATAGAGTGGCTGATTATCAACTCACTGATCATACAAGTTTACAAACAGATACTGCTGCATATTTTCTCACAGTTAACGCGGCAGGAAATAATTTAAGATATACAGACAATGCAAATAATGTTGCAGGAACTACCTTGACTCCCGAGCCTTATTTTATGAATGTGAAGGGAAACTATTTTAAAAACCAACTGAACCCGGGATATGCACAATCTGTTGGAAGTTATGTTTATTCGTCTTCTTATGATATTGGCGAAGGGTGGACAAGTCCGGATATTTATCCCAGCAGGAGATTGGCTGCAAGTTTTTCAAATGCCAATGTATATTCCGGCGGTCCTGGATTTTCTATAAAATTCGGCGCAGCGGGTACATCAATTAATGATAGAAACATCCAGGTAAAAGTGTTCACTACAGTAGTGGACAATGAGCAGATGCCGTATTTTACTTATCTGAAAAAGGAAATTACCAACCTGCCCATGAGCCTGCTTACCAGTACCGACAATATCCAAATCTATTTTGAAAATACCTCTTCTGTATCAACGGACCGGTATGTAGTGGCATTTGATGAAGTAACCTATCCAAGCAAGTTTATTTTTAATAATCAAACAGATTTTTATTTTCAATTGCCTGCTACCAACGTAGGAAATTACCTGGTAATTGATAAATTTAATTATGGAACAGTAGCGCCTGTTTTGTTTGATATTACCTCCAATAAAAGATATATCGGAGACATCAGCACAGCAGGTAAAGTGAAATTTGTACTTCCTCCTTCTGCCATCGCTTTGAGAAAATTCCAGCTATCCAGCCTTGATCCTTCTGTTGTTCAAAATGTTACGAACATTGAGACAAAGAATTTTACCAATTATGGATTAGCGGCAAACCAGGGAAATTATTTAATCATTAGTAATCCCATACTTTATAGCAGTTCTACCGGTTCCGATTATGTAGATCTTTATAGTCAATACCGCAGTTCGGCAGCAGGCGGAGGCTTTCAAACAAAAGTCATTGACATCAATCAGCTAACTGACCAGTTTGCTTATGGTATTAAAAAACATCCTTCTGCAATAAAAGATTTCGTTCAATATGCGGCAGCTACTTTTTCTGTAATGCCGAAATATGTTTTTCTGATAGGAAAAGGAATTGAATACGATCAATACACGGTGAATCAAAGCAAGCAATATGCCGACAGGTTAAATCTGGTTCCGACCTTTGGCGCTCCCGCCTCAGATGTGTTGCTTGTTTCGCCTTATGGAAGTATTGTTCCAACGATTCCGGTGGGAAGGCTTTCGGTAATTTCGGGTGATGAAATTGCCAATTACCTGGAAAAAATAAAAGATTATGAGGTAATGGAAAAATCCACCACCCAAACACTTGCCAACAAATTGTGGATGAAAAAAGTAGTGAACATTGTGGGCGGCGCGGATAGTTCGGATAATGACTTGTTTGGGTATTACATGAATGGGTACAAAAGTATCCTGGAAGACACGCTTTTTGGAGGCAATGTGGAAACGTTTTCGAAAGGTTCCAGCGCCTCTGTTCAATTGGTTGCTACACAACGCATCAGTGATTTGTTTAGCAGTGGCATCAGCATACTCAATTATTTTGGCCATTCTTCGGCCAGTACGCTTGCTTTTAATTTGAGCGATCCAAGCGACTATAATAACAATGGCCGCTACCCGTTTTTTCTGATTAGTGGTTGCACAGCTGGCAATAATTACATTTATGATTCACTTCGTATTACCCAAAATAATTTGTCTATTTCCGAAAATTTCGTGTTGTCTAAACAGCGTGGCAGTATCGGTTTCCTGGCTGATACTCATTTGGGAATTCCACCTGCGCTGAATGATTATAACACCCAAATGTTTCATCAGATAGGCGATGTCAATTATGGCAATTCTGTTGGCAATGATATGAAAAACACTATTCAGAATCTCGGTGGAAATAATGCTTCATTAGATTATCTTTTAAGAATTCACCTGGAAGAATTAGCGCTCCATGGAGATCCGGCTTTGGTAATAAATCCGCAACCAAAACCCGATTATGTCATCGAGGATCAGAATGTAATTCTGAATCCGCAGTTTATTTCTGTGTCTGAAAATAATTTTTCATTAAAAGCTACATTCTATAATATTGGCCGCGCTGTTTCCGATTCTATTACCATCCTTGTAAAAAGAACTTATCCAAACGGGACTTCAGATGTTCTTCTTAAGAACAGAATCCGCGGCACGTATTATAGCGATTCTATTAATCTTACCGTACCCATTATTTCTACCAGGGATAAAGGGCAGAATAAAATAACGATCACTTTAGATGCGGATAACAATGTGAATGAAATGTCGGAAAGTAATAACAGCATTACCAGGGAATTTTATATTTATGAAGATGAAGCAAGACCGACATATCCGGCAGATCTTGCTATTGTAAATATTGCAAACCAGAAACTGTACGCTTCTACTTCCAACCCGATCAGTGATCCAAAGGATTATGTAATGGAAATGGATACGACCCAGCTATTCAATTCTCCGTTTAAAATCAGTCGTTCGGTGCACCAGGGCGGAGGCTCAATGGAATTTGATCCGGGAATCAGTTATACTGACAATACCGTTTATTATTGGCGGGTAGCGCTGAAGCCCGCTTCTGGTATTGCATCAGATTACCACTGGAATAATTCTTCTTTTATTTACC
>JAHEZB010000331.1:0-1413 GCA_023251285.1 Chitinophagaceae bacterium
TCATGCAGTAAAAATAAGGATTTCAGCTTTCAAAAGTTTTCTCGAAGTTGCGCAATCCGTTTCATGAGAAGTAGCGCATGTTTCAAAAACACGCAGCTTACAATTCTTACGCGCCTTCATAAAATAAAAATTCCCGTTATTTCTTGCTTTACTGTGGAATGCCTGCCAATCCGTATAATTAGCGTAATCGGAAGCTTCAAATCGACCATAAAAAATACTTCCTGTCAATTCGTGTAAATCCGGGATACCATAATTACTAATATTTTTAGTATTTTTGTCCCAAAATATTAAGCATCCGAATGCTATTATGGACACCGCAAAAGCAAATATCATTGCTCAGTTAAAAAAGAATATTCTTCCTTTACAGGGATTCAAAAGCACATTGAATAGCCTCTCATTAGATGGAATTCCTGCAGCAATAAAAAATGCTTTTCCGAATGCAGCTTTCCCTTTAGGGGCTGTACATGAACTGATCGCAGACAGTGCAGAAGATACTGCAGCTACCTTTGGGTTTATTGCAGCAATACTGTCTTCGATTATGAAAAACGGCGGATCGAGTATCTGGGTCAATGGTTCGCAGTCTGTTTTTCCACCTGCATTAAAGTCTTTTGGTATCAGGCCCGATAACATCATTTTTATTTATTTAAAAAAAGAAAAAGAGATTTTATGGGCAATGGAAGAAGCTCTCAAATGCAAAGGCTTATCAGCAGTGATCGGAGAAGTGCAGGATTTAAGTTTTAATGCCTCGAGGCGGCTACAACTAGCTATTGAGCAAAGCAAGGTAACCGGCTTTATTGTTCGCCGCAATCCACGCAGCCTGAATACTTCTGCTTGCCTCGCGCGATGGAAAATAACTTCTTTACCAGGTGGATTACCAGCAGGTATGCCAGGCGTAGGATTTCCCCGCTGGAATGTAGAACTATTGAAGGTCAGGAATGGCAAGCCGGGAAGCTGGCAGATAGAATTTACCGCCGGAAGATTCAGGCAGATTCCAAAGATCGCCGCAATTCATCCACAGCAACAGAAGAAAACCGGATGACATGCAGAAACGCTTTATTTCGATATGGTTTCGTTATCTCAAAACGGATTGGTGGATTCGTCGCCGGCCTGTGCTTCATGATAAGCCTTTTGTTTTGGCTTTGCCTGATCATGGGCGAATGGTTATCACCGCGGCAAATAGTTTAGCTCAAAAGGAAGGGATTGATATAGGTATGGTAGTAGCAGACGCAAAAGCGCTTATTCCTTCTTTGGAAGTACTGGATGACCAACCTGAAACTTCAGGCCGTTTGTTGAATGCACTTGCTGAATGGTGCATCCGTTATACGCCTGCTGTAGCCATTGACCCGCCCGATGGCCTTCTTCTTGATGTGACGGGCTGCGCCCATTTATGGGGCGGAGAAAAATCATATATAA
>JAHEZB010000331.1:1423-4142 GCA_023251285.1 Chitinophagaceae bacterium
AACGGAAATACGGAAACGTTTTAAACATTTCGGTTATGATATCAACATCGCACTGGCTGATACGATCGGCGCTGCATGGGCTATTGCGCGGTTCAGCCCAAATGATAGAATTATTGGAAGCGGCCAGCAACATGCGGCGCTCCTTTCATTGCCACCCGCATCCCTTCGTATTGAAGCATCTGTAACAGAAAGGTTAGAAAAGCTGGGTCTAAGGCAAATCAGCCAGCTTATCAGTATGCCCCGTTCTGCTTTACGCCGACGCTTTGGCCCGCAGATCCTGCAGCGTTTAGACCAGGCTTTAGGCTATGAAGAAGAAGGGATCAAACCGGTACAACCCATCGAGCCTTACCAGGAACGGCTGCCGTGCCTGGAACCTATTGTAACGGCAACAGGAATAGAAATCGCCTTAGAAAGATTGTTGGATGCTTTATGCCATCGTCTTCAACAGGAACAAAAAGGCCTTCGTACCGCTTTGTTCAAAGGTTATCGTATGGATGGCAAAATTGAAAAGATTGAAATCGGAACCAACAGGCCATCCTGTAATTCTAAACATCTTTTTAAGTTGTTTGAAATCAAAATCGAATCTATCGAACCTGCATCAGGAATAGAATTATTTACACTCGAAGCTCCAAAAGTAGAAGACCTGTCAACGGTGCAGGAACAACTATGGGGAAACAAGATGGACCTCGATAATGTGGAGCTATCTGAACTATTAGACCGGCTGGCAGGTAAGATTGGCGCTCATAACATCCATCGCTATGTTCCTGCTGAGCATTACTGGCCGGAGCGTTCATTTAAAGAAGCTTCTTCGTTAAATGAAGCAATCCAAACTGCCTGGAAGGTGGACAGGCCAAGGCCGTTGCAACTATTATCCACGCCGGAACCGGTTGAAGTCACTGCACCCATTCCTGATTATCCACCCATGTTGTTTCGCTACAAGGGCAAGCCGCATAAAATAATAAAAGCAGATGGTCCCGAAAGAATAGAGGCGGAATGGTGGCTGCAGGAGGGACAACACCGCGACTATTATTGTGTGGAAGATGAAGACGGCTATCGCTACTGGCTGTTCCGGTCAGGGCACTACGATGCAGCTAAATCGTACCAATGGTTTATTCATGGCTTCTTTACGTAAAATGTAGAAAATGAATTATACAGAATTACAGGTAACATCGAATTTCAGTTTTCTTCGTGGCGCTTCTCATCCTGAAGAGCTGGTACAACAGGCGGCGGCGTTAGGTTATAAAGAAATAGCCATAACCGATCACAACAGCCTGGCGGGTATTGTGCGTGCGCATGCAGCTGCCAAAAAAAATGGCATCCGTATTATCGTGGGTTGCCGCCTTGATCTTTTAGACGGTATGAGTTTGCTGGCTTATCCGACTAACAGTAAAGCGTATTCGCAAATTTGTAACCTGCTCACCACCGGTAATCTTAGGGCAGAAAAGGGAGAATGCCACTTATATAGATCTGATGTGTATCCATATGCAAAAGGCACAAAATTTATTGTATTGCCACCAACTGAGTTAGATCAATTATTTGAGTTTGATCCGTCTTTTATAAAAGCTTTGAAAGAATACCGCGAAGCTTTTGATGATGATCTTTCCATCGCAGCAACCCGTCGTTACCAGGGCGATGACAGTAAATATCTATACCAGTTGGGGCAACTGTCATCCCAATTCAATATTCCTTTAGTGGCGACGAATGAAGTGCATTATCACGAACCGACGCGTCGTCCATTGCAGGATATTGTAACCTGCATCCGTGAAAAGTGCACCATATACAATGCAGGCTTTCGCTTGCATCCTAACGCAGAAAGATATCTTAAGTCACAGGAAGAAATGCTGCGGTTGTTCAGCCATTACCCTGAAGCGATTATGCGCACACAAGAAATTGCGGAAGCATGTCAATTCTCTTTGGACGAACTAAAATATGAATATCCTGAAGAGATCACCACTGATGGCCGCACGCCGCAGGAAGAGCTTACTTTCCTTGCGTGGCAGGGAGCGAAAGAACGGTATGGAGATGATCTTCCTGCAAAAACAATAACGGCCATTAACCATGAATTGAAATTTATTGAGCAGATGAATTATGCTGCTTATTTCCTTACGGTGTATGATATTGTACGCTTTGCAAGGAAGCAGAAGATCCTATGCCAGGGACGCGGCTCTGCGGCCAATTCAACCGTTTGTTACTGCCTGGGAATTACCTCGGTAGATCCTGCTAAATTCGATCTCTTGTTTGAGCGTTTTATTTCTACTGCCCGCAATGAGCCACCGGATATTGATGTGGACTTTGAACATGAGCGCCGCGAGGAAGTAATTCAATATATCTATCAAAAATATGGGCGCGACAGGGCGGCTATCGTTGCAACTGTTACGCAGCAACATCAGAAAGGTGCGATAAGAGATGTGGGCAAAGCAATGGGTTTATCAATAGATACGATCAATCGCCTCTCCGCTTCCATTTGGGAATTTACTGACGAATGGTTTGAAGGGACACGGTTGACCGAACAAGGCCTGAATCCCGGTGATCCGCATCTTCGTAAAGTGTTACAGCTTACGCGCGAGTTTATGGGTTTCCCAAGGCAGCTTGGCCAGCATACAGGTGGTTTTGTGATTACCCGTGGCAAACTCTCTGATCTTGTACCGGTAATGAATGCCCGGATGGAAGACAGAACCTGCATTGAATGGAACAAGGATGATATAGATGCGCTGGGCTT
>JAHEZB010000332.1 GCA_023251285.1 Chitinophagaceae bacterium
AACCGCCTGAAACTCTTTCTTCCAGTCCTTCAACTTTTCTTTTCAAAAAACCGCGGTAATCATTATCAGGCACAAAACAAATTTCATAGCTTTCATTCTTTTTTGCGAGTTCAGGATAGCCAAAATCAATGGCCATTTGCCTGATTTCTGTCTTGCGATAAGTGCCAAGCGGCAACAAAGTCCTGCTTAACAAATCCTGCTGTAATCCCCATAAAACATAGCTTTGATCTTTCGTTTCATCAATTCCTTTTCTTACAAAATATCTTCCGTTTGTGTGCTGATGAATTTGCGCATAATGTCCTGTGGCTATAAAATCGCAGCCAAGCGCATCGGCTCTTTTTGAAAGGGCGCGCCATTTAATATGTGTATTGCATAGCACACATGGATTCGGTGTACGGCCAGCAATATATTCTTCTACAAAATTATTGATGACAAAATCGCCAAATTCTTCGCGAATATCCAGAATAAAATGCGGAAAACCATGTTGAACGGCAGCCATACGCGCATCATTAAAACTATCAATATTGCAACAGCCGGTTTGTTTATTATTGTTTCCGCCGCTGCTTGCATAATCCCATGTTTTCATAGTAATTCCTACTACTTCATAACCTTCTTTATGAAGCATCAAAGCGGCTACTGTACTATCAATTCCGCCGCTCATCGCCATCAAAACTTTTCCTTTGGTACTCATGATTTTTAAATAATGGGCAAAGATACAATTTTACCAGGCACCGGTGGTATTGAAGGAGGTTCAAATCCAATCTAAACAAACCTTTCACTAACAATTAATTCTTTAGTTTCGGCGATGTATTTATAAAATCCCTCACCGGTTTTTATTCCCAGGTTTTTGGCGTTTACCATATTTGTAAGCAAAGGGCAAGGTGCGTATTTTGGATTCTTAAACCCTTCATACAAAACATTTAGAATAGAAAGGCAAACATCAAGTCCAATAAAATCCGCAAGTTGCAAAGGTCCCATTGGATGAGCCATTCCGAGCTTCATAACCGTATCAATTTCCTGCACGCCAGCGACATTTTCGTATAAGGCATAAATGGCTTCATTGATCATTGGCATCAAAATTCTGTTGGCAACAAAACCAGGATAATCGTTCACTTCACATGGAATTTTTCCAATCTGTTTTGATAGGTTGATAATCGTTTCAGAAACCTTTTTATCGGTAGAATAACCGTTGATAATTTCTACCAATTTCATGACAGGAACCGGATTCATAAAATGCATTCCAATCACTTTTCCCGGCCGTTTGGTAACTGAAGCAATTTTGGTAATTGAAATAGAAGAAGTGTTTGAAGCAAGAATACAATGTTGCGGAGCAAATTGATCTATTTCTCTAAAAATTTCTAATTTTAGATCTATATTTTCTGATGCCGCTTCTACTACCAGGTCGCTTTGCTGAACGCCTTCTTTTAATGAAGTAAAAGTTTTGATATTTCCGATTGTTTTATTTTTTACTTCTTCTGAAATCGTATTTTTTGATATCTGCCGGTCAAGATTTTTGTGAATGGTAGCGATGGCCTTATCTAATTGGTTTTGTGAAACATCCACCAGGTTTATCGAAAAATCGTTTTGTGCAAATACATGTGCAATTCCATTTCCCATGGTGCCGGCGCCAATCACTGCTATATTTTTTATGTCCATATCTTACATTTAAAAAAAAACAAAAATAACAGAAAAAGGTTAGTCATCACTGACAGTAAATAAAGAAATAAAGCACATTTATAATTTCAAAAAAGAGCAAACAAATGCATTTTCTGGATTTTATAATAAAAGTAAATTTACTATTCATTTGAATAGTTTATTTACTATTACCACAGTAAATTCAATGCATAAAAAATAAAGCAGTAGTGCTCTTGTGGACCGACCCGTAGCCGTATATCTTTGCATTCAGAAGTTGATTGATGTTCAACAAACATTAATCGCAAATCCAAATATCCATTGAAAAAATACCTCCCGAAATAATCGGGACCCTTTATCCGGGGAAAAACCAATAAAATCCGATATCAGTCAACTTCTTGTTTTTGATCTCAATCCTTTGAAAAATAAATATCGCTTGAAAAGCTCTCTGAAGAGTTGAAATTTGAATCCTGAAAAACTTTTACCCCAGGCTTAAATTTATTAAAAAGCTTCTGTTTAATCCACAGAAGCTTTTTTAATTTTTTAAAGAAAATTTTGCAGCAAAAGAAGAAATAATGTGTATTCCTGTTTAAGAATCCAGGTAGCTTGTGCGTTCCACCCCACCTATTGATTTTTAAAATCTCCGCGCTTCCATGCTTTTATAAATTCGGCCCAGGCGAGTGGATTAAAAATATTCTGTGGCGGAAGCTGACCGGCAGAATAATACTTTCTTTGATTTTGTTTAAAATAATAGTTAGTAGCTTCTCTCCCATCGGATGGATAGATTGATAATAAAGCTCTGCGATTGGCTTCGGATAAATTCTGTCTGGCAATCTCCTGCTGATCATCAGGAACTTTTACATTCGCAAAATCGCGTTCAAACTCCTGTCGCGTTGGATATTTTTTGATAATAGTTGCAGCAAGATAAACAGTATCCTGCACCATTAACTGAATCATGCTTTGCTGATTGCCATCCAGGTTTTTTGGAATCGTTACTAATTTCGGTTTATACCCTACACTCGTAAATTCCAACTGATCGCCTTTCAAAACGACAATCGAAAAAACGCCCTGATCATTTGTTAGAGTTCCCTGGTTGCGTCCTTTAACCATAATGCTTACAGAAGGCAAACCTTGCAGGCTATCGGCCGACATCACCACTCCGTATAATTGCACAACCGAATCTTTATACGTTTCAAATTGAGCTTTTACCGACACGGGAATGCTAAATAAAAGAAAGAAAAAATATGGTATAAATCTTTTCATAAATTAAAATGTAAAGTTCGCATTTTCCTGCTAAAGTTCCTGCTTGAGTAAACAAAGTAAGGTTATCAATGTTTAAATTTGCCGGCAGTATTTCTTTTTAACAAAAAATTGAACCATGACCGAGAATGATGTATTGAAAGCCCTGAGCACCGTGGAAGAGCCGGATTTTAAAAAAGATTTGGTAACCCTGGATATGGTAAAAGATATTGCAATTGAAGACAACAGCGTTTCATTTACCGTAATCCTTACAACCCCTGCCTGTCCTTTAAAAGATCTGATAAAAGCAAGATGTTTTACAGCGATTCATTCCATGATAAATGAAGAAGTTGAAATCAAAATTAATTTCACGAGCAGAACCACTTCTTTGCGTACAGATAAAAAAGATGTTCTGAAAGATGTCAAAAATATCATTGCGGTTGTAAGCGGAAAAGGCGGTGTCGGTAAAAGTACCGTTGCTGCAAATCTCGCACTTGCGCTTGCTGCCGGAGGTGCAAAAGTTGGGCTGATGGATGCAGATATTTACGGGCCAAGTGTTCCCATTATGTTTGGCATTCGTGGCGAAAGGCCGAAAATGCGTGACGTAAATGGAAAAGGGAAAATTGTTCCAATAGACCGCTATGGAATTAAAGTGATGAGCATTGGTTTATTGGTAGATGAAAAACAAGCCGTTGTTTGGCGTGGCCCGATGGTAAGTAGCGCCGTTCGGCAATTTGTTTCAGATGTGGATTGGGGCGAACTCGATTACCTGGTAATTGATATGCCGCCGGGAACGGGCGATATTCATTTAACCATTGTGCAAACGGTTCCGGTTACAGGAGCAATCGTAGTAAGTACTCCACAACTTGTAGCGCTTGCAGATGCCAAAAAAGGAATTACCATGTTTAATCAACCAGGACTGAAAGTGCCGGTAATCGGGCTTGTAGAAAACATGAGCTATTTTACTCCTAAAGAATTGCCGGATAATAAATATTATATTTTTGGAAAAGAAGGAGCAAAAAAACTGGCGAGTGAATTTGATATTCCATTTCTTGGAGAAATTCCTTTGGTACAATCTATTCGCGAAGGCGGAGATATTGGGATCCCGGTAATGATTGGTGATGATGAAATTTCCAAAAAAGCATTTACTCACTTTGGTGATAATGCCATCAGGGCGATTTCTTTGCGAAATGCGAACTTGCCGGTTACAGAACTCAGTGAAGTTTTAGTGGGATAATTTATTTGAACAGAAAGAGAAAGTTGG
>JAHEZB010000333.1 GCA_023251285.1 Chitinophagaceae bacterium
TGTTTATCAGCCGGGAGCGAAGGGAAAAACTAATACAATTCATCCTTTTAAAAAATATTTTGAAGAACTGCAAATTGGGGATCAGCTTATTACCGAAAAAAGAAAGATCACTTCAGAAGATATTGACAAGTTTGCTGATCTGAGTGGTGATCATTTTTATGCACACCTCCAATCAACCAATTTCTCTGATACCATGTTTAATGAACAAGTGGCGCACGGTTATTTTATTATGAGTGTTGCTGCTGGCTTGTTTGTTGACAGTTATGAAAAAAATCCGGTTTTGCTTAATTATGGCATTGATGAGTTGCGTTTCACAAAACCTGTTTATTCCGGCACGGAAATTTATGTAAGATTTACCTGTAAAGAAAAAATTTCCCAGGAATTAAAAGAAATAACTCCTGAGACTGCTCATGTAAAAGGCATTGATATTCCGAAAGGAATTGTGAAATGGTACGTGGAAATTTTAGATGAAACAGAAGAACCTTTGATTGGTGTGGCGACGATTTTGACCATGGTTAGAAAGAAATATTAACTTTATAAAATGAAAATTGAAGATGCAGTATTTAATGTAAATGAGTTAGAAATTTCAAAAAGACGTATTTTTTATAAACAGCAACACTTTTCGAGGACTACAATAATTGTTATATGAACGACATTAAAGAAGGATATGTAAACTCTCACACTGAACATGGAATTACCACCATTGAATTTTTTCATCCGCACAGTAATTCTCTACCCGCAAAAATGTTAGATGCGTTGGCACAGGAAATTCATTATGCCGGTACGCATGACACCAAAGTGGTTATTTTGAGAAGTGCCGGAAACGGCGCTTTTTGTGCGGGCGCAAGTTTTGATGAATTAATTGCAGTAAAAAATGAAAAAGAGGGAACGGATTTTTTCTGTGGTTTCGCAAACGTTATCAATGCGATGAGAAAATGTCCTAAGTTGATTATTGGGCGCATTCACGGTAAATGTGTTGGCGGCGGCGTGGGCCTAGCCGCTTCTGTTGATTATGCAATTGCCGGGAAAGAAGTTGAGGTAAAATTAAGCGAACTGGCAATTGGAATGGGACCGTTTGTTGTAGGCCCGGCAATAGAAAGAAAGATTGGAAAATCTGCTTTCAGCCAAATTGCAATAGACGCTACATTATGGAGAAATGCTGACTGGGCCAAACAAAAAGGCTTGTTTGCAGAAGTGCATCAATCTGTTCACGATTTGGATGAATCAGTTTACAGATTGGCAAATACATTGGCGCATTCCAATCCGGAAGCAATGGCCGAAATGAAAAAAGTTTTGTGGCAGGGAACAGAAAACTGGGATTCGCTTTTAAAAGAAAGAGCAAAGATAAGTGGCCGATTGATCTTAAGTGATTTTACAAAAAGGGCAATTGAAACATTTAAAAGTAAACGAAAAGAAAAATCATAAATGTGTGTTTTTAATTTGATTTAAAACCTTTTAAATCTTATACTATGCAATGGATGGGAAGAAGAGAAAGTTCTAATGTTGAGGACAGACGCGGTATTACCGGCGGCGGAATGGCGGTTGGAGGTGGCGTTATTGGCGTAATATTTATTCTGGCCAAATTTTTATTGGGCGGTGGCGATTTGAATGATTTGCAGCAACTGGGCGCGCCTCAACAACAGGAGTTAACGACGGAACAAAAGGCGGCGCAGGATACTGAAGCGGCTTTTGTAAAAGTAGTTCTTGCAGATACCGAAGACGTTTGGACGAAATTGTTTAGCGATATGGGTAGAACCTACACAGATCCCACTTTAGTGCTCTTTAGTGGTTCCACTACTTCCGCCTGTGGAAACGCAAGCGCTGCAACGGGTCCGTTTTATTGCCCGCAAGACCAGGATGTATATATTGATTTGTCCTTTGCCCAACAATTAAAAGATCAGTTTGGGGCCACAGGCGAATTTGCAATGGCGTATGTAGTTGCGCATGAAGTAGGCCATCATGTACAGGATTTGCTGGGTCTTACAAAAAAAATGCAACAGATTCAGCAACAGGTAGGCCAAACAGAATATAACAAATATTCGGTAGCGCTGGAATTGCAGGCCGATTTTTATGCCGGCATTTGGGCGCATTATGATCAGAAGATGAAAAACGTTATTAATTCTCAGGATATCGAGCAAGCGCTTAATGCGGCAAACGCAATAGGAGACGATCGTTTGCAACAGGAATACCAGGGAACGGTAACGCCGGATTCATTTACCCACGGCACTTCTGCACAACGAATGTATTGGTTCAAGAAAGGTTATGATACAGGCGATATGAAGCAGGGAAATACTTTTGCCGCCGAAAATCTTTAATTTGCTGATGTGTCAAGGTGCTATTAGCAAATTGGCTGATTAATATAACACCTGGCAATTCTCACAATAAAAACTTCTGCGATTGGTTTTCCCCAAATGTTTTTTTACAAAAGGAATGTTGCACCTGGGGCAAATTTTTTTTGTATGTGCGAGCCAGTGTTTTCTCAAAACAAATTGTTTTTTCCATTCCAGAAAATCAAAACTATAATTACGTGCCTCTTTAATTAATTCATTTATTTTCTTCTGAGGAATGTTTCCGATTTTGCTTTCCGGGTGAATCCTGGTTCTGAAAAGCACTTCATTCTTGATAATATTTCCTACTCCTGTAAAAATATTCTGATCCAATAAGGCATCACAAACCAACGTACCAGGAATGCTTTTTAATTTTTCTTTTGCCGCTTTCGCATTCCACGCATCCGTCATTACATCCGAGGTCCAATCGTAGATTTCATCTAAATTTTCTTCCAGGATTTTTACCGAGCATGCATAGAAATTCATTTCTCCTTCATCAAAAATTAACCGAAGGCGCGGGGCACGGTCCTCCTTTTGTCCATTGATTTTATAACTGCCAAAAAGCATGAAATGAATTTTAACCGTGAAGTCTTCAAAACAAATTAAAAAATGCTTGCCCCAGCTTTTAAAATCAATGATTGTTTTGAAGGATAATCGCTGAATATCCTGCTTGCTATTGCCTTCCACTTTAATAATTTTCTTTCCAATAAAAGGTTGTACCTCTTCTTTTAAAATAACTATTGACGGGCCTTCGGGCATGAATGAAATTTTTGTTTCTACTTCAAAAGTTAAACCACATTTAATTGAATAAAAAAATGGAAATCGCTGATATTTCTTTCTTTACTGCAAAATGTTTTGGGATAACTTCTAAATTTGTTTACATCAATTTCTTCAACGCAAGAAAATCCTTTACCTGTGTTTTAGCTGCCAATTCTTCTTTCAGAAAATATTTGGAAAACGTCTTGCTGAATTAATGAATAACAGCAGTGAAGAAGGAAAACAAAAAAATTAAACTATTAAAATCATTAAAAAAGAACCATGCAAAACAGGAAAAAAATACTGGCGATCTGCGGCAGCACAAGAACAAATTCTACCAATCATCGTCTTATAAATGCAATTGCAGAACTTTCAAAAGATAGCTTTGATATTGACCTTTATGGCGGCCTCACTCAGTTGCCGCAATTCAATCCTGATGACGACAACGAACATGTATCAAAAGAAGTTGTTGGTTTCAGACAGTTATTAAATAAGGCAGACGGTGTAATTATTTGTACGCCGGAATATGCCCATGGCGTACCGGGAAGTTTAAAAAATGCCATTGACTGGACAGTCGGAACAAGTGAGTTTTGGCAGAAACCAACAATGCTGATTACCGCTTCTACCGACGGGAAATATGGCCATCAGTCTTTGTTAGAAACGCTGCATGTTATTGAAGCCAAAAACATACATCATCTTCAGCTTTTAATTTCATTTGCTTCTACTAAGGTTAATGAGGACAACAAGATCACTGATATGACCACTTTAAATGAAACCAAAAAGCTTCTGGAAAGATTTGAACAAACTATGAATGCAAATATGAAAGTTGAATAAAATAAATGATAAAACCAACGGAAAAATACTGGAGTTTTGCATATATATCTTCAAACGTTTTTTCAATTCTTTTAAATTTTTATTTGTTCGGTACGTCATTTGAAGCATAAGAAAAAAATAAATTTATGCACGGAACAATACTGCAGTATTTCCATTGGTATTTACCACCTGATGGCTCACTTTGGAAACAAATAAAAACAGA
>JAHEZB010000334.1 GCA_023251285.1 Chitinophagaceae bacterium
TGGGATGCACTGGCTACCTATCCGGAAGCCATGCAGAAAAAACTGCTGGAGGATTACAATCAGAAATACAGCGCAGAAGATCAGAAACGACCGGTAAAACCGGATATTGTGTATAAAACCCCTCCCGGATATAACGAAGACCTGGAGCACCACCTTAATTTTTACAACAGCATCCGCACAGGCAAACCGGTAGTAGAAGATGCTGTCTTTGGTTTCCGCGCTGCTGCTCCGTGCCTCGCCTGCAATGAAAGTTATTTTAAGAAGAAGATCATTTTCTGGGATCCTGAAAATATGAAACTGAAAGAAAGCAACGCCTGACAATAATTTTTCACATTCACAAAACCCATCTATTATGACCGTAAACAGGAGAAAATTTATCAAAAACAGCGCCGTGGCGCTTGCAGGAACTTTATTATTGCCCGATGACATTTTTGCAAACAAAAAGAAAATGAATACGATCACAGGTCTACAACTTTATTCGGTGCGTGCTGATATGCAGAAAGCGCCGCTGGAAACGCTAAAACAGCTGGCTGCGATGGGATATCGGTACGTGGAGCACGCGAATTATATAAACAGAAAATTTTATGGCTATTCCCCGACAGAATTTAAAAAGGTGCTGGACGATCTCAATTTAAAAATGCCCAGTGGTCATACCGTTCTATCCGGAAAAGAATGGGATGAATCAAAGAATGAGTTTTCCGACAAATGGAAACAAACCGTTGAAGATGCAGCGACAGTTGAGCAGAAATATGTGATAAGCCCGTGGATGGATGAAAGCCTTCGCCAGGATTATGACGGCTTATTGCGCTTTTTGGATGTATTCAATAAAAGCGGTGAACTCTGTAAACAATCGGGTTTGAAGTTTGGCTACCACAACCATGATTTTGAATTTAAATATTCTTTAAACGGACAAAAAGTTTATGATATTATCCTCGAAAAAACCGATCCTGCTTTAGTTCTGCAGCAAATAGACATTGGAAATATGTATGGCGCCGGTGGCCGTGCACTGGATATTCTGAAAAAACATCCGGGCCGTTTTGAAAGTATGCATGTAAAAGATGAGATCGCATCAAAGACCGGTGGAGAGATGCACGACAATTATGAGAGTACCGTTTTGGGTAAAGGGATATTGCCGGTAAAGGAGATTGTAGATCTTTTCAGGAAAAAAGGCGGCACCACTGAATTTATCATCGAACAGGAATCTTACCAGGATATTACTCCGCTTGAAAGTGCGAAACAGGATCTGGCAGTCATGAAGAAATGGGGATATTGATGATGAAACTATTTTATTAGGGAGAAAGGCGCTTTTCTGTTTGCGGAAAGCGTCTTTTTTTTGATATAAACTAAAAACAGGATGATTTGTTTGTTTGCTGTGTGCCATGCAAGTTCTTTCAAAGATGGAGAAGAGAAGCGCAAGCATCTTGGCTCTCCGGTAACGCTGTACAGGCGGGGTTATCAAAATACTCTGCGCTGCTAAAGCCGTAAGGCGATGGTGGTGAACGGACAGAGAAAAGCCTTTTAAAAAGGGCATTTGGGTGTTAGGGAGATGAACGCGAGTGAACTGTTGATAAAGTAGCGAAACGACTATTCGTGCTGCAAAACCTCCTTTAGGCAAAGAGGATGGAACAAGCATAGCGGCAACCTGTTTACCGGCTATGTGCACACCGCTATACAGACAGCATGAACCTGACACAGGCTTTGAGAGAGAACATGGGATATCCGAAGGGAAACAGGCAGAGCAAGTACTTTGCTTGCTTCGGGAGTCGGACAAAGCCATAGTAGTGAAGAAGTTTCTCCTGACTTTGACACGATTTTTTAGGTAGTTATGTAAGTTATTGTTTTTCAGAGTATTATATTTTTTGCGTCACCATTTTGGGTGACGCAAACCGGGTAAACGTTATTTTCGTGCAAATGTTTGTTCGTAAAAAGAAAAATCGCTCTGGCTCTACAAGTGTTGTGATTGTTGAAAAAAGAGCAGGAAAATTTAAGGAATTAAGGACCCTTGGAATTAGTTGTGAAAAAAGCGAGATTGAAAGATTAATTATTGAGGGCAAAAAATGGATATCTGTTCAAACTAAAGGAGAAGATCTTTTCAATCATTCCAGAAGATTAGCTGAGGAAAAGCAAATAATAGAACATCTTGTTTCAAATATTGAAGGTATTCTGATAAATGGTACACAACTTTTATTAAGCAGGATATTTACTCTTATCGGATTCGATTCTGTGGATGATGATATCTTGAAACAATTGGTAATAGCGCGATTGAGCCAGCCAATGAGCAAGTTGGCAACGGTGGATTATCTTAAGTCACATTTTGATGAGGAGATACAATTGCACAAAATTTATCGCTATCTGGATAAATTATATAATTCACAAAAAGACAAAGTACAGGAGATAAGCATTGCCCACACTAAAAAAATACTTGGCGGAAAGGTCGGCTTAATGTTTTATGATGTTACCACTCTTTACTTTGAAACGGATTTTGAGGATGGTTTTCGTGAAAACGGATTTTCTAAGGATGGCAAGCATAGTCAGCCTCAGTTAGTCTTAGGGCTGCTTGTTAGCAAGGACGGCTATCCGCTTTCATATTCTTTGTTTCCCGGAAAACAGTACGAAGGTTATACTATGATACCAATCGTAGAAGACTTTGTTAAACGATTTGATTTGGATAATGACTTTGTAGTCGTGGCTGACTCTGGATTAATGAGCAAAAGTAATATTGAACTTTTAGAGTCAGGCGGCTATCAATATATAGTAGGAGCGAGAATAAAGAGTGAAGGCGATAAAATAAAGAAATGGATTTTAAGCCTGGAAAAACAGGATGGTATATTTCATGAAACACAAAAAGGAAAAGCACGACTGATTATTGCCTATTCTGGCAAACGAGCAAGAAAAGATAAATACAATAGAGATAAAGGTGTAAGCAGATTGAAGAATACGTATAAAAGCGGAAAGATCACCAAGGACAATATAAACAAGCGCGGCTATAATAAATTTTTAGAGATTTCTGAGAACGTGCATGTTATTATTAATGAGGAAAAAATAAACGAGGATCAAAGATGGGATGGGTTAAAGGGATATTTAACCAATACCGAATTATCAGCTGAAGAAGTATACAACCAATACACTAGCTTGTGGACTGTAGAACGTGCTTATAGGATAACAAAAGGAACAATTGAATTGAGACCGGTATTTCATTTTTCAGAGAGAAGAATTGAAGCTCATATCTGCATTTGCTTTGTTGCCTATAAGGTATACAAAGAACTTGAAAGAATTATAAAATCCACCGGAATTGAACTGAGTGTAGATAAAGTATTGAGTATCGCTAAAACGGTAACAACATTGAAAGTAAGGCTTCCTCTCAACGGAACGATCATGCACAAGACAATGATATTAACAAGAAAACAGAAAGAGATTGCATTTTTGTTCGATGAAAATTTTTGGACGACCGTGTAAGGTCAATTTGGGTGACGCATTGTCAAAGTCAGGAAAGAAGAGGCTGGTTTTGAGCAAAGCAATAAATATCCCGGATTTTGGTTTTCATCCAAAAAAAATTCCTATTCCCTCAAAAAACTTTTTATAATCGCTATTGCTTCTTCATTATTTTGGCGGTATAGCGATGCGTGAACTTCGTTCTTTTCACTCGCGGTCAAATGGAAATTAAGAGGCGCTTCGCCTTCCGGAGTCTTTGGAATATACATTAAAGAAACGCGATGGAGACTTTTTCCAAATTCATTTTGTAAATAAGAAATTTCATCGTCCTGAAAATAGTCCTGCATCGTGAACCAATTATTTTCCATCATGGTAAACGGATTGGTCAGGATATTAAAAATACCACCGCTTTTATAGGCTTCATCCCAGCTTCCTTTTTTGCGCGAACGAACCTGTATCCTGACTTTGACACGATTTTTTGGGTAGTTATGTAAGTTATTGTTTTTCAGGGTATTATATTTTTTGCGTCACCATTTTGGGTGACGCAAACCTGGTAAACGTTATTTTCGTGCAAATGTTTGTTCGTAAAAAGAAAAATCGCTCTGGCTCTACAAGTGTTGTGATTGTTGAAAAAAGAGCAGGAAAATTTAAGGAATTAAGGACCCTTGGAATT
>JAHEZB010000335.1 GCA_023251285.1 Chitinophagaceae bacterium
AATCCCACACCTTTTATCATGATTGATTTTACAATAATGTAAAACCACTTCGAAGGAACAATATTGGAAATAATCTGTAAGGGAACCGGCATGTTTTCTATTGGAAACATGAAGCCGCTGAACAGCACCGTTGGCAACAGCATTCCCATCAGTGAAACCAACATTGCAGCTTGTTGTGTATTTGTTTTTATAGAGATAAAAATGCCCAACGTGAGACAGGTAATGATAAATAAAGTGCTTTCAGCAAATAATAACAATAAACTTCCATTAACCGGAACGCCCAAAACATAAACGCTCAGAAGAAGAATGGATGCCAGATTTATCAACGATAGTAATAAATAAGGAACCGCTTTTGACAATATTACTAAAACCGGTTTGAACGGTGAAACCAATAATATTTCCATCGTTCCGGTTTCTTTTTCTTTTACAATAGAAATGGCCGTCATCAATACACACACAAGCATTAGTACCAAAGCCATTACACCCGGAACAAAATTGGGAGCGCCCTTTAGCTGCGGGTTGTAGAGCATTCTGATATCCGGAATAATTTGAAACGGAATCGAAAATGTCTTATTCAAACGGGATTGGTAATCCTGGATAATAGCCGAAAGATAATTGGTTAAGGTGGTAGCAAGGTTAGGGTCAGATGCATCCGCAATGATCTGAATCTGCGCTTTATTCAAGTGCATTAAATCCTGGTTGAAGTTTGCAGGAATAACAAGCGCAACATGAATGATTCCTTTTTTAAAAGCGGGTTCTATCTGCCGGTAGTCGTTGGTAATCTTTTCTAAGTGAAAATATTTACTTGCAGCAATTTCGGCAATTATTCTTTGTGAAGAAATATCTTTAGCGTTATCAACGATCAATATTTTTGTATTTTTTACTTCATTGGTAAGAGCAAAGCCAAAAATAAGAATCTGCATTACCGGCATGCCAAACAGAATAAGCAAAGTCCTTTTATCACGCAGAACGTGGTAGAATTCCTTTTTTACAAATGCGATAAACTGTTTCATTATTGTATCTTTACTGCGATGAATACAATTGTTTTAAATGTCCCTGACAAAATGGATTTAGACGCAAAAGAAACCAGCAGATTTCTTGCTGCCAAGCTTTATGAAGCAGGCAGATTATCATTGGGACAGGCTGCTGAAGTTGCCGGACTTTCAAAAACTGCTTTTGCAGAAATATTAGGCGATTACAATGTTTCATTAATTAATTATTCTGTTTCTGAAATTCAGCGAGATGCAGCAAAAATATGATGTCGTAATTGCTGATACAAGTTGCTTTATTTTACTTGATAAAATTGGCGAAATTGAACTTTTAAAAAAACTTTTTACCTCAATTACCACTACAGAAACTATAGCAGCAGAATTTCGAAAGCCTTTGCCACAATGGGTAAATATCCTACCGGTTCAAAACACGCCTTATCAACATCTTTTGGAAATTGAAATTGATGAGGGCGAGGCAAGTGCTTTTGCATTATCAGTTGAATATTCAAATTCATTATTAATAATTGATGACATGAAGTCAAGAAAACTTGCTGAAAAACTTTTTCTAAATTATACTGGCACACTTGGCATTCTTTTAAAAGCGAAAGAGTGGAATATTCTTTCGTCCGTCAAACCTATTTTAGAGAAAATTCAATTAACAAACTTCAGATTTTCACAAAAGGTTTTTGATGATATTCTTACAATTGCAGGAGAAAAGTAATCAACGATGCTTGACTTTTCATTGCCTGCTATTCCCCTCTCTTCGCTGCCCTTGCCAATTCATAGAATACTTCGTCCATCGAATGCGTGTTGAATTGCTTTTTCAGATTTTCCGGAGAATCCAACGCTTCTATTTTCCCATCAACCATTATAGAAATGCGGTTGCAGTATTCTGCTTCATCCAGATAATGAGTGGTAACAAAAATCGTTACTCCTTTGTCCGCGGCGTCATAAATCAGATCCCAGAACTGCCGGCGTGTTAACGGGTCCACACCACCTGTTGGCTCATCTAAAAAAACGATTTTCGGTTCATGTAATAAAGCCACAGAAAATGAAAGTTTTTGTTTCCAGCCTAAAGGCAACGAAGCCACTAATTTTTTCGCTTCGTTCTGTAAACCAAGACTGGTAATGAGTTCATCACTTTTTGTCTTTATCTGTGCATCACTCAAACCATATATTCCCCCGTAAAAACTGATATTTTCCAACACCGTTAAATCTTCATACAATGAGAATTTCTGACTCATGTACCCAATATTTTTTTTGATGTTTTCTGTTTGTTTATAAACATCGAATCCCGCAACAGTAGCGCTTCCGGATGTTGGTTTGGATAATCCAATCAATATCCGCATTGCCGTTGTTTTTCCGGCTCCGTTCGCTCCAAGAAAACCAAATATTTCTCCTTTATACACTTCAAACGTAATTTCATTTACAGCTGTAAAATCGCGGAAACGCTTTGTGAGCTTATTTGTTTTTATAACTACTTCCTGCATTTTTATTTCAATAGCTTAATAAAATAATCTTCAACCGATGCCTTTATTGGTTTTATTTCAATGTTTTCAAGCCCTGCCTGTTGCAAATAATTTTTCAATTCGTCCTCGATATTTTCTTCATTCCTGTTTACCGACACATGCGCATATTCGCCAAAAGCATAACTGCCGGATCCTTTTTGAAACCTGGAAAGTGCATTCAACAGAGCCGACATTTTGTTGGCTTTTACCTCTAATAATTTATCAGGATAAGCCGCAGAAATATTTGCAGGCGTATCAACAGTTAAAATTTTACCGGAATGGATTAGCGCAATTCTATCGCACAATGTAGCCTCATCCATATAAGCGGTTGAAACTAAAATGGTGATATTTTGGGCTTTTAAGCGTTTCAGCATTTCCCAAAATTCTTTCCTGGAAACGGGGTCAACGCCGGTTGTCGGTTCATCTAAAAAAAGCACTGTTGGTTTATGTATCAATGCGCAACATAGGGCCAGTTTTTGTTTCATTCCTCCTGACAATTTTCCGGCTCTGCGTTTTTTAAATGGTTCTAACTGCACATAAATTTCCTTGATTAAATCATAATTTTCGCGGATAGTCGTTCCGAAAACTGTTGCAAAAAAATTGAGATTTTCTTCCACGCTTAAATCGGGGTATAAAGAAAATTTTCCGGGCATATAACCGACTATATTTCTTATTTCCCTGTAACCTTTTACCACGTCAAAACCTGCTACAGCAGCGCTTCCGCTATCGGGAAGCAATAAAGTAGTGAGCATGCGGAAGATACTTGTTTTACCGGCTCCATCTGGTCCAATCAATCCGAATATTTCACCTTCATTCACAGAAAAAGATACATCGTCCACAGCAGGAATTTCATGCTTCTTTCCATAAGTTTTTACCAAATTATTTGCCGTTACCATGTTGTTTAATTGATAATTGACAGTTGACAATTGCCAATTATCTATTTATTTTTTAAGTGATGTTTTTGTGCTTTTTACAATATTTATAAGTAGACGTAAAATTTCGGTACAATCGGCATTAATCGAATCAAACTCATTCTTATTTATATATTCTGTATCTTTTAAAAGCATCAACCAATATTCCGTTTCGTTTGCTTCTTTCAAAGCCACATTCATTTTATTCAGAAAATCCGCTTTAGACTGTGCGTGCTCTGATTCTTTAACCATTGCCCCGATTGCCGTTCCGGATCTCAATAATTGTTTTGACAATACATACTCTTTCTTTTGGCCGCAGAGAAATTGATACAATCGTATCATTCGAAGAGCAAAAGCATAAGACTTACTTCAATTACATTTTCCATACTGCGCTTCTATTAGCTTTTAAAAATTCTTTTTAACAATGTTCTGAATTTATCTCAATTGTCGACTGTCATTGTCCACTGTCCACTGTCAATTGAATTTCACTTCTCCATACATACCTATTTTCAAATAGCCATCATTTTTTACCCTTATTTTAATCGCATAAACAAGATTCGCCCGTTCATCTTTTGTCTGAATTGTTTTTGGTGTAAACTCCGCTTTGTCGCTAATCCATTCTATAATGCCTTCGTATTCTTTTGATTTACCTGATGTGTCATCCACCATTACTCTCACTCTTTGTTTTAGTTTGAC
>JAHEZB010000336.1 GCA_023251285.1 Chitinophagaceae bacterium
AACAACTTACCATTACTCAAACGAAGAATGATGTTCAAACTTCATTGACCAATGCTTATATTAATTACAATAATGCCTTAAAAGCCATCGAACTTGAAAAAAACAACCTGGTACTGGCAACAGAAAATATTGTGATAGCAACAGAACGTTATAAAAAATTAAACATTACTTCTGTAGAATTACGCCAGATACAGATCAGTTATAACGATGCAAAAAACCGCTTGTACAATGCCTTATACCAGGCGAAAATTGCCGAAGCTACCGTTGCTTTATTAGCTGGGGATATTGCGAACTTCTAGCAGTTAGCAAATACGAATTCGCATTATTTGTTTGTTCGTTGGAAGTCGAAAACGGCTGAATCTTTATCTCATACTATCCGGATCAAAATCTTTTCCGGGATCTACTTCAATTGTTTCCGGAAGGTAATAAATGTTAGCACCACCAAGCATTTTAGAAATTTCTTTTTTATAAACGTCGGCTTCTTCTTTCGTTCTGAAATTTCCAAATTTGATGCGTATATATGGATTCGCATACCACATATACGGCTTCTGTTCAGGGAATTTTTGCAGAAGCTCGGCACGCACTTTAAATGCATAATCTTTATCGCTCGTATTCAATACCATTAACCTGTATCCTTGTGCTGACCGTGCCTGTTTCTTTAAAATAGCTGTATTGATTTCCGCCTCTTTTCTTGCGAGAATATCTAAACGGTAATCCTTAAAAACGACTACTTTATTTTGTAAAACCGTATCGACACTTTGTGAAAAGGAATGAAGTGAAAAGCAGGTAATCAATAAAATAAATAAGTATCTCATAATAGGACAGATTAATGGACAAAAATAATACCAATCGGTTTTATATTTCACACATTATGATACTCTAAACGATTCTAAAAAGATTTACCCGGTTTCGTGATCAGATCATTTCAAAAATTGTAAACAATTTAAACAAGCTACAATAACTTCGTTTCTATGAAAGCAGAAAATATTTATGATGTAATTATTATCGGAGGCGGCCCGATAGGCCTCGCGTGCGCCATTGAGGCAAAAAAAGCAGGGCTGAAGTATTTGATAATTGAAAAAGGTGTGTTGGTAAATTCATTATACAATTACCCGGTAAACATGACTTTTTTCAGTACCAGCGAACGGCTGGAAATAGGCGGCGTACCATTTGTAAGTAATAATAATAAACCAACGCGAAGTGAAGCTTTGGAATATTATCGCAGAATCGTGACTTCATTCGATTTGAAAATCAATTTGTTTGAAGAAGTAGCTGAAGTAAAAAGATCTGGCAAAAATTTTAAGATAATCACTTCAAAGTCTGAATACAAAACCGCGAATATTATTATTTCTACCGGGTTTTATGACATTCCCTATTTGCTGAATGTAAAAGGTGAAGATCTGCCAAAAGTGAAACACTATTATGATGACCCGCATTTCTATGCTTTTCAGAATGTAGTGGTGGTTGGAGCTGCCAATTCTGCTATTGACGCGGCTTTGGAAACCTGGCGCAAAGGAGCAAAAGTAACAATGGTAATTCGTGGCGATAAAATAAGCGAGCGTGTAAAATACTGGGTGAAACCCGACATTGACAACCGCATAAAAGAAGGTTCAATAAAAGCGTATTTTAATTCTGAAATCAAAGAAATAAGAGAACACGAGGTGGATATAAAAACACCGGAAGGAATTGTTACCATTCCTAATGATTGGGTAATTGCCATGACCGGTTACCAGCCGAATCTTGAATTCCTTCGCAATGCGGGAATTAAAATTTCTAATGATGATGTTTGCAAACCAGATTACAACGAAAGCAATTACCAAACAAACGTAAAAGGAATTTACCTCGCAGGCGTTATCTGCGGTGGTATGAACACACACCGGCTTTTCATCGAAAATTCAAGAGAACATGCGGTAAAAATTATAGAGGATATTGTAAAAAAATCAATGAAGTCTTAAGAAAACCTTTTTTTGATTTTCTTTTTATTCCCTGATTATTCTAAACGCTTATTTCATTGAATGCAATCCAATCATATTTCCTTCCGTATCTTCTATCAAGGCGATAAAACCAAATTCTCCGATGTTCTGCTTTGAACGAACAATTTTACCACCGGCTGCTTCCACACGACCTAATTCCGAAGTAATTTCATCGGTCATAAAATATACCAACGTACCGCCAATACCTGGCTTTGCTGCATCCATCTTAACCAGTGCGCCGCTTGCACCCCATGAGTTTCCATCGCCGGGAAAAGTAGCATACTTCATATCCGGATGATTGTCACTTCCCATTGGAACATCGGTAAATTCGACTTGAAAAACATTTGTGTAAAACTTTTTTGCCCTGTCGAAATCTGAAGTATAAATTTCGAACCAGTTGATTACATTTTTCATTTTATCTAATTTTTGATTTTTAAATATAGCAAAATTTTCGATTTTAGAGGTGCACATTTCACAATTACTTAAGCAAGTTTCCCTTTGATGTTCTTATGGAAATGATACCCTGCTGTCCCCTACCTCTTGCCAGTAAATCAATAAAAAAGCTTAATTCCTGCTTTTATTTTTTCTTCTTTCCTCCGTTACCGTGCATTGATTTTTTGCTTTCCTCCATGTAACCGCATTTCTTTTCCATGCCACAAAAATCTCCCGCTTACATTTTCAGGAAGTGAAATTTCTCCTTCTACTCCATTTTTGCCCTCTCGTGTAAGGGTCACCGTTATCATTCCATCGGGGACCGGCATGGAACCTTTCACTTCGGTTAATTCTCCTAATGCCGGTTCGATCTTTACTTTTTTAAAGCCGGGAGCATCCGGCATGATACCACAAATTGTTGCCAGGAAATCATATTCAGGACTTGCTGACCAGGCATGGCAATCAGAACGCGTAGGATCGGGTTTTTCTGCAAAAGTAGTAAGCCCGTTTTTGAGCATGTCGCGCCAGGGTGTCAATTGAGAATAATACAAATCCGCCATGCCTGCTTTTACCATCGCCCGTGTCAGGTAAAAGCGGTAATAAAAAGTCGCCTGGCTTAATTTGGTATCTGATAAAATATTATTCAAAACCTGCTTTTGCTCACTTGCCGGAACTGCATCGGCCAAAATTGCCATAATCCCTGCATGTTGACTAAATGTATTTTTTTCCGGCGTATTGGCCATTTCCATTTTTGTTTTATCAAAACAATGGAGCCTGGTATTTTCAGCAAGTGAATTTGCTAATTTTAAATAATGAGCGCTGTTTTCTTTTCGCCCAAAATAATCAAACAATTGAGATGCTTGTCTTAAAGTATAAGCACACTGTAACGTGATCACAGCCGAGTGTCCGTTGTTTGCTCCATCCGGAGTGCCACCGGGAAAAGCATCATTCCAATCTACAAAATTCCACCAATCCATTGGCCCCAGCATCTGGTAAGCGGGGTCAATATGTTGCTCATACCATTTCAAAACAAGATTCGCCGCATCAAGATATTTTTGTAAAAAGGCATCGTCCTGCCGGTGCATCCAATAGTCATAAAGCATCGAAACCCAATAAAGCGAAAAAGGCGGAATTACCTGCAACCGGCTGCTTGGAAAACGTCCCTGCGTAAGTCCGTCCGGCACTCTGGAAATGTAAAAATCATTGATTGCTTTGCGCATCAATCTGTCGTCGCCGGTATTGTATAAGGAAATAAGCGATTGAATCCTTGTGTCGCCTTCGTACTGCAACTGCTCATAATACGGACAATCAAAATAGGTTTCTCCTGCACACAATCTTGCAGTTCGCCAACCTACTTTCCAGATGTCTTTTAATGAAGAATCACTGGAAGAAAAAGTAGCTTTTTGCACAAACGGATAACCACTGGTTATTCCATAGATATCGTCAATCACGAGTGGATCTTCCGCAGTTTCAATATCAAGCTGAAGATAGCGCCAGGTGCGAATCCACAATGGGATGAAACTCCTGTTTTTTTCACCGTCCGGATAAAAAATATCAAATAAACCTTTGATCGTTTTGCCTTCAATTTCATTGCGGTTTCCTTTGTTGCCATTCTTATCAAATAAAGCTTCTGCATAAGTCAGCTTAACCATAGATTTATTTCCGCCACTCACTTTCAAAACAGGATA
>JAHEZB010000337.1 GCA_023251285.1 Chitinophagaceae bacterium
GATCTGTGGTGCGTTAGATTACACTTATACTATTGAGGGAAATCCGGAAGTAAAATTTGCCGCCAACGGCCAGCAAACGCTTACAACTACCCTAACCTCTATAGACTTTACGTTACCAACCGGCAATTCTGAAAATAGCATAAAGGCTCGGGCAAATTATTCAAACAATGTAGTAAGTGATGAAACAAAAGGAACATTAGTGGTAGGACTGAAAACTCCCAATTTTGATATTTATAATCCTGATGGAGCATGTACCGGAAACATTTATGAAGCAATTGGCACCAGTAATAGCGGTAGTAATCTCAATATAACTTATAACTGGTATATCAACGGTGTGTTGGATGCGTATGATGGTTACAAAATAAGAAGAACTTTTGCTACCGACTACACAGAAATAAAACTTTCTGTTAGTGAATCTGGATGCGGAACTTCTGATGAAATAAGAAAGGTATGGACTTGTCCACAAGCATTTAGCATATCTCCTAACCCGGCAACTTCAGAAGTAGTTATTGAATCAAAATCAGCATATATTTTAAGAATAAGAATTGTGGATAAGTTAGGGAGTCTAAAAAAGGAAATACCTTATTCAAATAAAAGTAAAAAAGTACGCATCTCAATCACCGACCTGCCATCAGATGTTTATACCATTCAAATCTTTGATGGCAATCAGTGGCAATCCCACCTGATTTTAAAGCAATAGTTTAGTTTGTATTGGCGAAGTATTTACTTTTTATCAAATCTTTTCGGCGCCAAAAAGAGAATCCATTTTTTCGTGAAATATTGGAAAATTCGTCAGATTATTGTGGGATCCGTTTTCTATTGTTATAAACTGATCTGCCGGTTTTAAAACTTTTTTCAGTTTTGCTGCATTGCGGTACGGAATTACTTTGTCGGAAGTACCAGAAAAAATAAGGACTGGTTCTGTTACTTCTTCCAGATATTCACCAACCGGAAATTTAAAATGCGACATCCGCGATGTAGGATAAATCGGTGCATATGTGCTGAAGAGACTTGGAATACTGTAAAAAGGCGTTTCTAAAATCAATGCTGCACATTTTTCTTTTGCCGCAATATAGGAAGCAACTCCGGTTCCTAACGATTTGCCATATACGAAAATGCTATCCGAAGAAAATTTTGAATGCGCCAGCCTATAAACTTCTTTCGCCTGCAAATACATTTTTTCTTCTGTCAATTCTCCTGTTGTTTTTCCATAAGTGGGATAATCAGGAATCCAGACTTCATAACCTTTTTTAGTAAAAATTCCGGCATTCTTTTCATAGCGTATTAAATTATCACTATTGCCATGAAAATATAGTACAACACCTTTTGTCGCTGAATCCGCCGGCAAAAACTGAATCATATTAACTGTGTCCGTCTTATTCATTGGAATATCCACTTCTCTGAACGGTACACGAAATTTGAATTGAAAATTCTGTGGCAAAGTAGCAGGATGAAATAAAAATTTTTCTTGCAAATGATACAACGCAATTCCAATGGAGCAATAAATAAGTGTAATTACAATGATCACCCGGTATATTTTTCTTTTAGTAGAAACCTGACGTTTCTCCTGCACGATATTTTGCCGGTTACTTTGCTCATTGTACATTTCTGGTTCATTCTCCTTTTTCTTCATCCAGGAATACGCGTTTTAATTTCAACTTTCGAACCGGTGCTACGATCAAAGGAAATTTCTCAATTATTACATTACTTTGATCCAAACCAAAACCCCTTTCTTCACCGAGGCTAACCTTTTTTATCCAGAAATATAACTTCATGATCAGCTTTTCAAAAAACGGTAATTCATTATCCTGCGAAAGGAATTTCTCCATCACAATAAACTGAAAATCGCCCACCACATTATTTTTCTGAAGGCTTTCATAACGGCTCGTAATGTTCACTTCTTTATTGGCAACCATATCCTGAACTACTTTTTTAAACATCAGGTTGATGCGCGGTTCCATCCTGAAACCGAGGCGCAACTCTACCCGGATCACTTCATTGGGAATGATGGTATCAACGGTATAATCGGCTGTGTACGGATCATCCTGGGTGTCCACATGAACAAACCAGTAAATATCGGCGCGTTTTGGCTTGCGGTTGAGGATAGAATAAACAATTTTATGTTCGATTTCTTTTGGATTATTGGCACTTGTCAAATACACCAAATGTGTTGCATATTTAGGAATACTAAGATCATTGCTGAGCTCCTGAATGGTTTGCAAATACTGATCCAGCCGGACAAATTCAACATACCGGTTTTTAATTCTGCGCGCTCTGAACCATACATACATTACCGTAAATAAGCCGCCGCCAATGATGAGCGTTACAAATCCTCCATGAGGGAATTTTTCCACCAGGTTGGCGACCAAAAAACTCAGTTCGATGGTGAGATACACAGCAAGATAGAGGTAAACAAAAATCTTTGGAGTTCGTCGCGAAATCAAATAATTAGCAAATAAAATAGAAGTAGCCAACATACACAAGGTGATAGCAAGGCCATAAGCTCCTTCCATATTTGAAGATGTTTGGAAATAAATAACCACGCCAAGACAGCCAACCAATAATAGCGTATTAATGCCCGGAATATACAATTGACCGCGTTCTTCCGTCGGATAATTTATTTTCATTCGTGGCCAAAGATTCAAACGGATGCTTTCGCTGATCAACGTAAAAGAACCACTGATCAATGCCTGGCTCGCAATAATCGCTGCAATCGTTGCAATTGCAATTCCAATAATTTTAAAAGCATCCGGCATAATTCCATAAAAAGGATTGAACCCATTATCCATAATTTCTTTTGTAAAAACGCGGCCTTTATAATTTGCCAGCAGCCAGGCGCCCTGGCCAAGATAATTGATGATCAAAGCAATTTTTACATAGATCCATGACACACGGATATTTCCCCTTCCACAATGTCCAAGATCGCTGTAAAGCGCTTCCGCACCAGTTGTACAAAGGAAGACAGCGCCAAGTATAAAAAACCCATTTGGGTAAAGCGTTAAAAGCTTGATGGCATAGTAAGGATTGAGTGCTTTAAAAATGTTGAGGTTATCAAAGAGGTGCATCCCGCCCAACACCAACAGCATCAGGAACCAGAAAAACATAATTGGCCCGAATAATTTTCCAATTTTCGCCGTTCCGAATTGTTGGGAAAAAAAAAGAGCAAATAAAATAATGATGACGATATATATAATCGTTGTTCCACTGATATTGCTAAAAAAGGGTATTTGTTTTAAACCCTCAACGGCTGATGTGACCGTAATTGGAGGCGTGATCATTCCATCGGCCATGATGGAAGCGCCGCCAATCATCGCCGGGAAAACCAGCCATTTTTTTTGACGCCGGATTAAGGCATACAAAGAAAATATCCCACCTTCACCATTGTTATCCGCTTGCAAGGTGAGGGTAATATATTTGATGGTCGTTTGCAAAGTAAGAGTCCAGATAATGCAGGAAAGGCCGCCGAGTATGAGTTCCGGTGTAATTACTTTGTCCCTGATAATAGCGTTGAATACATAAAGGGGAGAGGTACCAAGATCGCCGTAAACAATTCCTAAGGCAATGATCAACCCGATTGGCGTTGCTTTATTAAAATTTTTCTTCACTCTGTTACTTTAATAGTTTCTACAACACGTGATCGTGTTAGCATGTTCTGTGCCTGCACAAATAATCTGCAAATGTAGAGTGAAAGTTATTATGCAGCAATGATTTTATTTTCTTATAGATTATTTTTTAATTCAATCAAAAATGATTTTATCTTGTCGAGAGATTCGATCATCTCATGTTTTTCTCCGGCGGCTTTATTATTTTTAATAAATTCTTTTGCCCCTTCAATGGTATATTTTCTTTCGCGAAGTAAATGATAGATCATCTTCAGGTTTTTGATGTCTTCTGGCCTAAAAAAGCGATCACCTTTTTTATTTTTTTTCGGTTTTAAAATCGAAAATTCATTTTCCCAATACCGGATCAAAGAAGTATTCTCTTTGAACATAGCAGCCACATCGCCAATGGAATAATACTGTTTTTGAAACAGGATTTCGTCATCCGGAATTTCCAGGTCATTTACGTCTGTATTAAATTCTTTTATGCTTTT
>JAHEZB010000338.1 GCA_023251285.1 Chitinophagaceae bacterium
AATAAAGGAGGAAATGCCATTGCCACGCGAATAAATTCATCGACAATCTGACGCAATTCTGATGCATTACTTTTTAAAAAATTCCTTCTCGCTGGTACGTTGAAAAATAAATTTTTCATGCAGATGTTAGTTCCTTCAGGTGTTGCTACCGGCTGCTGCGATTTTACAACACTGTTTTCTATCTCTATGTAAGTGCCAATTGATTCACCCTTTTTTTTTGTTTTCAATTCAACCTGCGCCACACCCGCAATACTCGCCAAAGCTTCACCGCGAAAACCCATCGTTTTGATATGAAACAGATCGTCAATGTTTTTTATCTTGGAAGTTGCATGGCGTTCAAAGCTCATCCTGGCATCGGTTTCACTCATTCCTTTTCCATTATCAATCACCTGTACCAAAGCTTTTCCGGCGTCATTTACATACAATTTTACTTCGGTAGCGCCGGCATCCACGGCGTTTTCAAGCAATTCTTTTACAGCGCTTGCCGGTCTTTGAATGACTTCGCCGGCAGCTATTTGGTTAGCAATATTTTCGGGTAATAAATTAATAATATCAGCCACAAGTCTTCAATATTTTAAGTCGGCGTAAAATTAATGCTTATAATTTTCGTAACACACAAATTAAAAGGATTACAGTAAATTTGTGGCTATAAATAAATGCATATTTTCTTTTGAAATACAATCAAAGCACTTTAAATAAATTAGAAAAAATCCTTGACGAAGCTGGCTATATCGTTCGCTACGAACGCGGCTCGTTTCAAAGCGGCTATTGCATTCTCGAACATAAAAAAGTAGTGGTACTCAATAAATTTTTAATTCCCGAAGGAAGAATCAATACACTGATGGATCTTATTCCTTCATTAATAATCAATTATGATTTGTTAACACAGGATTCGCAAAAATTGTATGATGAGGTAATCGAAAAGAATCAAAATGTAGAAAATTAAAGTAGTTACGTTCCTGTTTTTTTTATTTCTGATTTCTTCCCGTAAAATTTTTTATAGCTTTGAAAGGTGAGCTATCCCGATCTTCAAATTACTTTTCTTGGTACCGGAACCAGTGGCGGCGTTCCAATGATTGGCTGCGATTGTGTTGTTTGTTCTTCCACCAATCAAAAAGATAAACGGCTTCGCAGCAGTATTTTAGTTCAAAGTGAAAAGACGACCCTGGTCGTTGATACTACCCCCGACTTTCGCACTCAAATGCTTCGTGAAAATGTAAAAAGATTAGACGCAGTGATTTTTACTCATCCACATAAGGACCACATTGCCGGATTGGATGACATCAGGGCGTATAACTTTTTTCAAAAAAAACCGCTTGATGTTTATGTCAATAAACTTACTGAAGAAGCTTTGCGGCGTGAATTTTATTATATTTTCTCGGAAAAGAAATATTCCGGTATTCCTGAAATTAAATTGCACACCATTACGGATAAGCCTTTTATCGTTGGTGATATCCCGGTAATTCCGATTATTGTTTATCATTTAAAAATGCCGGTCCTTGCGTTTCGTTTTGGCAACTTCACGTACATCACAGACGCAAACAGAATTGATGATGAAGAAAAAGAAAAAATAAAAGGAAGCAAAATTCTTGTGGTAAATGCATTGCGCAAAAAAGCACATATTTCTCACTTCACTTTGCAGCAAGCAGTAGACCTTGTGGAAGAATTAAAAGTTCCTTCAGCTTTTTTTACCCATATTAGTCACCAGCTCGGTTTGCACAATGAGATAAACAATGAATTGCCGCAAAATATTCATCTTGCATATGACGGATTAAAAATCAAAGTTCCTGGTGAATAGGAATCGCTGATATTTGTTTGTTTGCTTTGCCTCAAATCTTTTTCAACCTGAATAATTTCGTTTCGTGGCTCAATACATTTCCCTTCCATGATTTTGCTTTTCCCAGGCTTTTATGTTGCCACAAATCCCTGATTTCATACTTGCCATCCAGTCCTAAATCAGTAAAATTGATCGTGGTTGTTTGTGTTGCATCACTGCGGTTTAAAATTGCTACAGCATAATCTCCGTTTGACAAAGGTTTCACCAACACATTCCAAACATCATTTTTAATTTTTAATTCACCTTGCTTGCCCAAAGCATCCTGGTCTATCGCAATTGCTTCATCATTTAAGAGAATTCTTTTTGTTTCGACATTCATATTTCTTACATCATTGGTGGCAATAAGCGGAGAAGCCATGATACACCAAAGGCTCATGTTGCTTTGATATTCGATATCGTTGCAGCCGCTTCCGCCCTCATCTCCTGCAGGTCCTTTGCTTCCGCGCAAGCCTACAACCAGCATATCCGGATCGTTCCAATGGCCGGGACCGGCATAGTTTGCAAGTTTTACATTGATATCATAATTATGCATCACACTTTTCCACGAATCTCTTACATCACCTGTGGTGCGCCATAACTGTCCACCCACGCCTGCAGCCCAGAACCAGGGCTGTCTTCCACCCCATTCGCAAATACTGAAAACAATATTCCTTCCGCTATTTCTTAACGCATCCGCCATTTTTTTGTAACGGATTTTAGCCGTATTGGAATCTGAGGGCGCATGGCAATAGTCATATTTTAAATAATCAATTCCCCATGAAGCAAAGGTTTTTGCATCCTGTTCTTCAAAGCCAAGACTGGCGGTAAAACCTGCACACGTAAGTTGAGCTGCATCTGAATAAATTCCCAGTTTAATTCCTTTGGAATGCACATAATCTGCCAACGCTTTAATACCAGATGGAAATTTTTTGGGATCCGGAATTATATTGTTTTTATTATCGCGGCCACCCTGCCATCCATCGTCGATCATGATGTGATCATAGCCGGCTTTCACCATTCCGCTTTGAACCATGTCATCGGCCATTTCATGAATAATATTTTCATTGATATCTATGCCGAAATAATTCCATGTCATCCAGCCCATTGGTGGAGTTGGCGCCAACATATTGCCAGCAGAATCTTTTACCTGTGCACAAACCGTAAGGCTGCCAAGAAAGAATGAAATAAATAAAAACGTAAAAAGTTTTTTAGCCATCGTTTTATTTTTAATGATTTAAAATGAGAATTATTTTATTGCGACAATTTAGTTTAAAATGTTGTTCAGTAAACAAACATTTATTGCTCATTTGTAATTTCTTTCAAAAATCAATCGCTGCTCACGTTTCTCTTTTATATTTGAAAAATTAAAACCGTACAAGATCAGGAACGAATATAAATGGATTGCTGCAGGAGTGCTTTTTGCCTTTTTGTGGGCATCGGCATCCACTGCCACTAAAATTGCGCTGGACTCTTCACAGCCGTTGGTCATTGCGCAGGTAAGATTTGCGGTAGCAGGAATTATCATGTTGTTTTTTGCTCATTTATTAAGAAGGGAAAAATTACCACAAGGTGTAGAATGGAAGCAAATAACCATTTATGGTTTGCTCAATATTACCATTTATCTCGGTTGTTATGTAGTGGCGATGCAAAATGTAACTGCAGGAGTTGGCGCGTTGGCCATTGCAACAAATCCTCTATTCATCAGCTTTTCATCCATATTTTTTTTAAAGAAAAGATTAAAGCCTGAGGTTTTTATTGCTTTATTTTTAGGCACAACTGGTGTTGTGTGTGCATCCTGGCCGTTATTAAAAGATGCTTCTATTACCCTAAGCGGATTGGCTTTATTGCTGTTTAGCATGTTGTCCTATTCCATCGGGGCCATTTATTTTTCGGCAAAAAAATGGAACGACCTGAGTATTTTGACCATCAATGGGTGGCAAACAACTATTGGTGGACTTTTGTTATTACCTTTTACACTCTGGGAATACCGCGGAAATAAAAATCATTTTGATTTTAAATTCTGGGGTGGCACTTTATGGCTGGCGGTTTTTGTTTCAATTTTTGCCATTCAATTATGGCTGTGGCTCTTGAAAAAAAATACCGTGAAAGCCGGACTGTGGTTGTTTTTATGTCCTGTTTTTGGCTTTGCTATCGCGGCAGTAATATTGAACGACGTCATCAGTGTTTATACAGTCATCGGCGTTTTGTTTGTGATGATCGGTTTATTCTTATCGCAAAGAGAAACATAAGGATGATGTTTTTGTATTA
>JAHEZB010000339.1 GCA_023251285.1 Chitinophagaceae bacterium
GCAGATTGTGCGGTTGCGAAGTTGGTGTAATTGGCGCATGCAATAATCAGGATCAGCAGTGCGATCAAAGCGAGCATATAAATATAAGTGATGCTGCTGTTTGGTTCAAAGCCCGGAAGACTGGAGTATAAATGAACTTTTGTAAGTGGCTCTAAATGATAAGCCAGGTAGTCAGTTCCTTTCAAACCTGCTTCTGCACGCACTTCCGGTGTGTTCATATAACTGTTGATCTGTTGCTGCAACAGTGGAATATCCTTTTTATTTTTCACCAAAAAATAAGTGATCCAATTGGCTGTCCACCATGTTTCATCTTTTACATTATTCAGATTGGAAAATTGCGTTGCGAAATCAAATTTGATCTGTGAGTTCTGTGGCACATCTTCACAAACCGCTGAAACCCTGAAATCTTTATCGCCGATGCTCAATGTTTTATTGATTGGGTCATCGTTGCCAAAATATTTCGTAGCCATCGATTTTGTAACAACGATTTTATCAGGCGCATCAAGCGCTGTTGCTGCGTTTCCTTCGATAATCGGGAAAGAGAATATTTTAAAGAAAGGCTGATCGGCATACAGCACATCCGGTTCATCAAAAACTTTGTCGCCGTTTTTTATCACACGATGAGTGATAAAAGTGCGCGCATATTCCTGGATCGAAGGGAAAGTTCTTTTGAACAGCGGCCCCGGTTTTGTTCCCGTGCTTGCAGTTTTATTTACCGTTTCCGAGTTTTTATATTCCATGGTAGCGCGAACGATGCGATCGGCATTTACATTAAATTTATCATAGCTCAATTCATGATTGATATACACTCCGATTAATAAACAAGCGGCCAAACCAACAGTCAATCCGAAGATATTGATAGCGGAATACAATTTGTGTTTGCGCAGGTTGCGGAGGGCGGTTTTGAAATAGTTTTTGAACATGGAGATGATTTCTAATGTTTGATTTTTAAATGCCTGACTGAGTGTTTGATATTTTGTTTTTCATTTTCACATTTTCACATTTTCACATTGTTACATTATTCACTTCTCAAACTATCCACAGGGTTCGCTAATGCTGCCTTAATGGCCTGGAAACTGATGGTGATCAAGGCAATCAAAAGGGCAGCAAGAGTTGTGATCACAAAAACAGACCAACTAATATGAATCCTGTAGGCAAAACTTTGCAGCCACTTATGCATGGCGAGCCATGCCAGTGGCGATGCGATCAAAACTGCAATGCCAACGAGTTTTAAAAAGTCTTTCGATAACAGAGCGACAATGCTTGAAACACTTGCTCCCAGTGTCTTACGCACGCCAATCTCTTTGATCCTTTGCTCGGCACTGAATGTCGCGAGCCCGAATAATCCAAGACACGAAATCAGAATGGCAATAGCTGTAAAATATCCTACAATGGCAGACAAACGATTTTCGGCGTCATAATTTTTTTGAAAATCTTTATCCAGAAAACTGTACTCAAAAGGCTCGGAAGGATTTAAATTATGCCAGCTATTTTTTATTGATGTAAGAATGTTGTTCATATTTCCGGCCTTGGCATGTACGATCATATAATTGTATTGCGGATCCAACGAAAGTTGAAAAGCATAAGGCGTGATGGGCAAATGAAGATCTTCATAATGAAAATCTTTTACCACCCCTACAATATGATAATTATAATTTTTTCCCTGGAAATCGAAATACAATTTCTTTCCTATCGACTGCTGCGGTGAAGCGAAGCCAAGTTCTTTAATTCCTTTTTCATTCAGGATAATTGCCTGTGCAGTATCGGAAGGAAAATCATCAGAAAATAATCTTCCGGCAACCGGTTCGATTTTTAGTGTTTGTAAAAAACGCGTATCCACATAATTCATTCGTATATCTTTTCCCTGCTGCATGCTTTCACCTTCTTTGTATAAAATATTATCAGCGAAATTGGTGATGCCCGGATAAAACATGGAAGCGCCGACATTAGCAACTGTTGATTGTTTCAGCAGTTCATCTTTGAATGCAGTGTAAATTTTTTTCGCATTTTCACTGCGCAAAGGAATTACAATTTGCCTTTCCTGGGCAAAACCCAGATCGGCAGAGCGTAAATAATTCATTTGCTGCGCAATCACCACAGAAGCAACGATCAGCACCACAGAAATTACAAATTGAAAGATCACCAGACCTTTTCTTAAGGAAACCGCTGCAAGTGAATTGGAAAATTTTCCCTTCAAAACTTTTGCAGGATTAAAGGAAGACAAATAAAATGCAGGATAACTTCCCGCCAATAAACCGGTAAGAATCGATAACAATAGAAAAACAACAACGATCCAGATATTTTCAAAAGAAAGCGAAAGATTTTTCCCTGAAAGATGATTGAACGCGGGGATTAAAAGCTTGGTAAATATAATTGCAAAGACAAAAGCGATCAAACTCATCAATACTGATTCGCCCAGAAACTGCGCAATGAGAAACTTCTTTTCCGCGCCAAGAACTTTCCTGATCCCAACTTCTGAGGAACGCCTGGAAGAGCGTGCTGTAGCGAGGTTCATGAAATTGATACAGGCAATCAGCAATGTAAATAAAGCGATAGAAGCAAGAATGTATAAATAAGTAACGCTGCCACTGGGCGTCACATCATTGTCTGATCCGGAATGCAAATGAATGTCTTTTAATGGGATCAGATATTGCGCTTTCTGAAAGCCAACGGCTTTTAAATCTTTACCTGCATATTTATCTACAAACGCAGGAAACTGTGCTTCTAATTTTTTCGGATCTGTGCCTGGGGCGAGCAAAAGGTATGTGTAATACATGTTGTTGTTGGCCAGGTTGGTTCCGGCATTTTTTATCATGCTGGCAATGTTTCCTCCCATTGTACTCATAAAAAATCTTCCATCAATATGCGATGGTTTATTAATCGGTCTGAAAACACCGGTCACCTGGTAATCATGATCGCCATTGGTGCTGCTGCTGATATGAATTACTTTATTTAACGCCGGTTGATTGCCGAAAATCTTTTTTGCAATCTCTTCGTCGAGCACAACCGAATTAGGATTGGTCAAAGCTGTTGCCGGATTTCCTTCAATGAAATGGTAAGTAAAAATTCTGAAAAAAGTGGAATCAGCAACATAGCCTTTTGTCTCATAAAACGATTTTACTGCACCATTTTGAGGAGTGTATTGAAGCAATGTTTTGTCTTCGGCAAACAATCTTACCATCCTGGTGGTTTGTTGAATCTGGGGGAAAACCGATTTCATTATTTCTCCCATCGCCGCGGGTGTATTGGGCTGTTTTTTAAAATTGCCAAGCCCTATAAAATCAGTGCCAACCTGGTAAATATTATCCGCATTTTTTTGATAACGGTCATAACTGGTTTCATTCAAAATATACAGGGTGATCAACATGCAACATACTAATCCGGTACATAAACCGAGAACATTGATGAAAGAAAAAACTTTGTTTTTCATCAGGTTACGCCACGCGATTTTGAAATAATTTTTTAGCATAAAAGATATGTTTCTGATGTATGATTTTTCGACTTCTTATTTTAGTCATTCATGATTTACTGATGTGCGATTTCTAATGAATCACTTACTTTTCATTTTTCTTATTTTTCAGTAAAGACACAAATAACCCAAATTCTTATCTTCAAATAACTCAACATTCACAATTCAGCATTCGACATTCACCTCACTCGCTTCTCAGGCTTTTCACCGGATTAGTGGTAGCCGCTTTTATTGCCTGGAAACTGATCGTTGCAAACGCAATTAACAAAGCAATTACTGCTGCCAGCATAAAAACCCACCAGCCAATATTTATCCGGTATGCGAAAGCCTGTAACCAATGGTTCATGGCATACCATGCAATCGGAAACGAAATGACAGCGGCTATCACAACGAGTAATAAAAAGTCTTTTGAAATTAGTTTTACGATACTTCCGGTGCTTGCACCCAACACTTTTCTCACGCCGATTTCCTTTACACGCTGCGTAATCGTAAAGGCAGATAATCCAAATAATCCAAGACAGGCGATGAAAATAGCGATGCATGAAAAAATAGTAAAGATGCTGCTTTGACGGTCTTCTGCCTCGTAAAGCTTCGCATACCTGTCGTCTAAGAAC
>JAHEZB010000340.1 GCA_023251285.1 Chitinophagaceae bacterium
GAGCAATTAAATATGAATGACAGCGACGAACATTCTGAAATTAATAATGAAATATTTGAAAATGTTTTATCGCTTTCAGAAACCCGCATTCGCGAATGCCTGATACCCAGAAAAGAAATCGTTGCTGTGAATATGAGTGCTTCTTTGGAAGAAATCAAACGGCGTTTTATTGAAACAAAATTGAGTAAGCTGATCGTTTTTGATGAAAATATCGACAATGTTCAAGGTTATGTTCATCAGTTGGATATGTTCAAAAACCCTGAAACACTTCAGTCTGTCTTATTGCCAATTCCGGTGATTCCATCAAGCATGAAAGCGACCGATTTGATCAAAAAATTTACCAAGGAAAGAAAAAGCATCGCGTGGGTAGTGGATGAATTTGGGGGCACAGCAGGCATCGTAACTATGGAGGATCTATTGGAAGAAATTTTTGGCGAGATCAACGATGAATATGATGTGCAGGAAGAATTTGTAGATAAGCAAATAGCACCAAATGAATTTCTTTTGAGCGGCCGGCTCGAACTCGATTACCTTGAGGAAAAATATAAACTCGAGTTTAGAAAAAATGAAGATACTGAAACGCTTTCCGGCTACATCATCAATCTTCATGAATCAATTCCGCGACAAAGAGATCGCATAATTATTGATGATTATCAATTTGATATTCTGAAAGTGAGCGAAACAAGAATTGAAAATGTGAAGCTGAAAATATTAAGATAAAGTAGCTCTGTTGTTCAAATTTCCGGTTCAAATTTCAATGCAGTAAACAAACAAATAACCCGAATTCATCCTCAATGAAATAACATGAGAATCGCAGTAAATGCCAGCTCTTTATCAGATTCTGTTTATAAAATATTTTTGCGCATAGCGGCTTCTAACCCTGAACATACTTTTCTTTTTATTTTTGATAAATCCTTTTCTGAAAAAATAAATTTTCCTCAAAGCGTCGTTCCTCTTCTAATTGAGCGAAAAGGAAATAGCCGTTTGAAATGGAAATTCTGGTATAAGTTGAAAATTCCTATTGCGTTAAAAAGACACAAGGCAGATATTTTTATCAGTGAAAAATTTATTTCTTTAAGAACAGAAATTCCCCAATTATTACTTTTTCCGGATTTCACTTTTATTCATCAGCCTTCATTTTTAGAAAAAAAATCCGTTCGTTTTTATAAAAAAAATACTTCGCTGTTTTTAAACAAAGCCACAAAAATTATTGCCGGTTCCGATTTTTTTAAAAAAGAAATTATAAAGCGATATAAAATCAACGAAGAAAAAATAATAGTTCTTCATCCGGAAATCGCAAATGATTTTGAAGAAATAACTTTTGAAGAAAAAGAATCCATCAAAGAAAAATATGCAGCGGGAAATGAGTATTTTATTTACAACGGAATCATTAGCCCGCAACAAAATTTATTGAATTTATTAAAAGCATTTTCCTTTTTCAAGAAAAGGCAAAAAAGTAAAATGCAACTACTTATTACGGGGGAACCCGGAATTGATTACGAACAATTTACAGAATCGCTCCGCCTCTTCCGGTTTAAAGATGAAGTAAAAGTTTTAGAAAATTTATCTGAATCAGAAATAGGAAAAGTAATTGCTTCTGCTTATGCAATGATTCACGTTCCGCCTTATGAAAGTGGCTACTCACAAGGATTACAGGCCTTGAAATATAGAGTGGCAGCAATTATTTCTTCCACAGGTGCATTGGCTGAGTATTTTAGCGATGCAGGACTTTATGCTCAGGCAGAGAACTTTAAAGACATTGCAGAAAAAATGATGTTGCTTTTTAAAGACGAAAAATTGAGAAAGGATTTGATACAAAAAGAACGTGTACAAATCGGGAAATTCGCACACAAAAGCGAGAATTTTTTATTTGAAATCATTAAAGACACTGCAACAAAAAATCCCCTCAGCTGAGGGGATTTATAACAGGAATTTTAATTCGATTTTAGAATTTCGCTCCTTCTCCTTTTTTAGGAATTGATTGAAGAATAAATTGTCTTATTTGTTCGTTTGCTGTCGCGCGATCGTCTTTCCGCATATAAACCATATGACCGCTGCGGAACCCATGCCAGCTGATACGGTCTTTTAATTTTCCGGAAGGATCCATTTGCCACAAACTATATTTTGCATTAAAGAAATCGCATGCGCCGTCATAATATCCTGATTGGACCATCAAATGCAGAAATGGATTTTGTGCCATTGCCTGGCGCAGATTATCACCGGTTTGATTGTTCTTGTTATCCCATGGCCACACTCTTCCAAACATGTTATATTTCAAGTCTGTTTTGTATTTTAATTCTTCCCTCAAGTACATATTAATCGCAGGCGTAAAAGAATGTAACCAGGAAGTAAGCTCTGCATTGTAATCAGGTGATTCACCAGCATCTTGCTTATCTATTCCACGATAGCGGGAATCAAGTCTTCCGATAGTAAACCCTTTGTCGCGCAGCAATTCCTTCCAGAAAAAATCCGCCGGGATTATTAAATTATGTTGAAGAATAACCTTCTCTGATAATCCTGAATAACGCGACATTTTGGAAGCAATGGATTGCTTTTGAGCATCTGTTAATGTACTTCCTTTTGCCAAAGCGGGTATCAATTCATTGATGGTAAAGCTTTCTACTTCCGGAAGCATATCCGTTAAATCTTTACTTTGCAAATCAGCCGGTAACACTTTATGATACCATGCAGTAGCAGAGTAATATGGAAGCAGTAACGCTTCACCAACTGGTCCATCACGCTTAATTCCCAAATCGGTCGGAGAAACTAAAACAACTCCATCCAGGTACATCCATTGCTGATCCTGCAGTTCCAGCGCCAGGCCTGAAACTCTTGTGGTTCCATAGCTTTCTCCAATTAAAAATTTAGGCGAAGCCCAGCGGTTGTTCCGTGTTACAAATGTATTGATCCATTCTGCCAGGTATTTAATGTCTTCATTTACACCGTAAAATTTTGAATCTGGAATGTCATTATTTACTTTTCTTGAAAAACCGGTATTGACAGGATCGACATAAACAATATCTGCAACATCTAAAATTGAATTTGGATTATCACGCAAGCCATAAGGCTCTACCGGGTAACCTTCATCATCAATATCCAAAATGCGCGGGCCGGTATAGCCAATTTCCATCCATACTGAAGGCGTACCCGGACCGCCATTAAACGAAATAACCAACGGCCGTGCAGCACGATCCTTTACATCACTTCTTTCATAATAAGTATAAAAAACAGAAGCTACCGGTTTTCCGTTTTCGTCCCAAACGGGCAGCGTGCCTGCTTTTGCCGTATATGGAATACTTTGTCCTTTTATAGTGATGGTATTCTTTGTAGTAACAGAAGAATCGACAATCACCATTTTGTTATTCGATGATTTTTCATCATTCTCACCTTGCTTTTTTTGTGCAGATAGTTGAAGATTGAGCGTGAAAATAAAAACCAGAACGGGAAGTAGTTTCTTCATTGTGTGTTTATTAAAATTTAAAAATTAAAAGAGATGTGCAAAAAAAATGTATTTATCAGTCCTGATAACAAAAAAAGTATGAAAGGCAAGAAGCAATAAGCAAACAAAAAACCGTTATTCTGATTTTTAATTTACTCTTTCATTAGCAAAATCTCGTCAATCATTTTTCTTTCATTACTAAGTCTCGGCACTTTATGTTGGCCACCTAATTTTCCTTTGCTTTTCAACCATTTATTAAAGGTGTTTTTTTCCAACGAATGAACGATCGGCAATCGAAGTGCGATATTTTTATAACGTTTCGCCTCATAGTCGCTGTTTACCGATTTTAAGGCTTCATCGAGTTCAAAAGTGAATAAATTCAAATCTTTGGGTGGCGTTTCAAATTCAATCAGCCACTCGTGAGCGCCGTTATTCTTTTCACTAAAAAAAACCGGCGCGGCAGTATAATCTTTCACAATAGAATTTGTTTTAGATGATGCGATCGCGATGGCTTTATCTGCGTTGTCAACGATCACTTCTTCGCCGAAGGCATTCATATAATGCTTTAGTCTTCCACTTACTTTTATTTTGTATGGACGCAACGAAGTAAACTGAATCGTGTCGCCCAATAAATATCTC
>JAHEZB010000341.1 GCA_023251285.1 Chitinophagaceae bacterium
ATGATTATTTTCATTAATAAAAGAAGGTTCTTTTTTTAATAAGAATGATTTGTCAGTCAACTTCACATCTTCTTCAGGAGAATTTATGGTCATTTTTATCATGAGAAATTCTTCTTTCAAATCCACATTTTCCTGGACAAATATTTCCACTACTTTTTTTTCTGTTGGAGATAATTCATTATCTGCATACAGTAAAAAATATTCTTCGTAATTATTTCTGTTAATTTCCATTTTAAATCACATTTTCGGGTTTCACCAAATAATTTTTCAATTGTATTCTTGCCCGATGCAGATAAACTTTCACCTGGCTGATGCTCAATGAAGTGATCACGGCAATTTCTTCATAACTGTATCCTTCATAATCTTTCAGTAAAACAAGGCTGCGTTGTGTTTCACTTAGCCGGTATAGCGCTTCATTCAAAATCTTTTTGACATTGTGTTGAGGTTCACGGGTAGTTGCTTTTGAAAATGAAAAATCTTCCTGGATGGTTTCTCTTTTATTTTTTCTTATCAGGTCTATCATCTGGTGATAAGCAACGGTAAATAAATACGATTTGCTTCTTTCATTTTCTACTTTCTCCCGGTTCATCCACATTTTTTCAAAAGCCGCCTGAACCACATCTTTCGCATTATCTTCATGCCGCAAATTCTTCAAAATAAACCTGTAAACGTTGTCCGCATACAGATTTACACATTCGTTATATTCTTTCTCAGTCATACAATCAAAGTAAATTTTTAATCGCTTACAGCCTGTTTTTCATATAATACGAAGCAACAAGATAAAAGTTACATTTTCATTCAAAAGAATTTTTAAGGAAAATATTTTCTTTAAATCATTGTAGGTTTGTGGCTCAAAAATAAACAAGTTATGAACGATAAATTTGCGAATCGAATCGGCAAAGAATTGGAAGAGATAAAAGCCGCCGGGCTTTTCAAAAACGAAAGAATTATTACCAGCGATCAGGGAGCGGAAATACAGGTTGGTGGCAAAACGGTTTTGAATTTTTGTGCGAATAATTATCTCGGTTTGGCTTCCCATCCTAAAGTAGAAGAAGCTGCAAAAAAAGCGATCGACAATCATGGGTATGGATTGAGCAGTGTTCGTTTTATTTGCGGAACGCAGGATATTCATAAAGAACTGGAACAAAAAATTTCTGATTTTTTAGGAACAGAAGATACCATATTATATGCGGCCTGTTTTGATGCTAATGGAGGCGTTTTTGAACCTTTATTTGGAGAAAATGATGCGATTATTTCGGACGCATTGAATCATGCGAGCATCATTGACGGCGTTCGTTTGTGCAAAGCGCAACGCTTCCGTTATGAGCATAATAACATGGAAGATTTGGAAAATAAGTTAAAAGAAGCGAAAGATTTAAGAAGCCGTATCATCGTTACCGATGGCTCATTCAGCATGGATGGTACCATTGCCCAATTGGATAAAATAGTGGCTCTGGCCGAAAAATATGATGCCGCAATTATGGTAGATGATTCGCACTCTACAGGATTTATCGGAAAAACCGGAAGAGGTACTCAAGAATATTGCGGCGTGCTGGGAAAGATTGATATCATCACCGGAACTTTAGGAAAAGCGCTGGGCGGCGCCAATGGAGGATTTACATCAGGTAAAAAAGAAGTTATAGAAATGCTCCGGCAGAGAAGCCGGCCTTATTTATTCAGTAACACGGTAGCTCCGGCAATCGTAGGCGCTTCCATTGCTGTTTTTGATATGCTGAGTGAAACAACCGATTTGCGTGATAAACTGGAATCGAATACAAAATATTTTCGAAAAAAAATGACTGCAGCAGGATTTGACATCAAGCCAGGTCATCATCCCATTGTTCCCATCATGCTGTATGATGCAGTATTATCCCAAAAATTTGCAGCAAGATTATTGGAAGAAGGGATCTATGTGATTGGATTTTTCTTTCCGGTAGTTGCGAAAGGCCAGGCAAGAATCCGCGTGCAATTGAGCGCTGCACACGAGCAAAAGCACCTGGATAAAGCAATTGAGGCGTTTATAAAAGTAGGGAAGGAATTGGGCGTGTTGAAATGAATCCGCTTTTAATTGTTGTATCTTTATATAAATATTTTTGAAATGAATCAGAGAAAAAATATCGGAAGATTTATCGTTTCAGATCCGGAAATCTGTCACGGTAAATTAACCTTCAAAGGCACGAGAATCTTTGTAGATGATGTATTGGAGATGGTTGCAGAGGGATTCTCATGGAATTATATCCAGGAACAATGGAATGGCGCTGTTAGCAAAGATGCTATTAAAGAAGCGGTATTATTAGGTAAAGATTCTTTATTGCAACAAACCGAAAAGTTAATCTCCTTCTGATAAATGATTCTACTCGACGAAAACATAACTAAAGATCAAAAGGACCTTTTAGAGCGATGGCGTTTTCGTTTGAAACAGATAGGAGTTGATGTTAAAACAAAAGGAATAAAGGATGAACAAATTATTACCCTGATTCAACAATTAAATGCGGTTCTTTTTTTGACGAGGGATAGTGATTTTTTTAAAAGTGAGTATTGCCATTCAAAATATTGCATCGTGTATCTTGACGTTGAAAAATTTGAAGAAGCTTATTTTATTAGAAAATTTTTAAAACATTCAATGTTCAATACAAGTAAGAAAAGAATGGGTAAAATCATTAAAATAAATCAAACCCTTATGCAATATTATATTTTGAATTCCGATGAATTATTCACTCTCGAGAACAACGATAAATAAACAACAAATGGAAGCAACTTTATTAAATAGAATCACCAACAATCCCAACATACTAACAGGTAAGCCCGTTGTCAGAGGAATGCGTCTTTCTGTAGAACATGTTTTAAAGATGCTTTCAACAGGTATTTCTCATAAAGACATAATTGAAGAATATCCATTCCTGGAAGATGATGACATAAGAGCTTGTTTGCTTTATTCGAACCTAATACAATAAAAAATAAAAATGAGAACATTAAATATATCGGTTTCAGATTTAGATTGCCAACGATTTGGTTTAAAAGAAGAAAACCTTTCTTTTTCTGAACTTCTTGATATTATTGAAAGGGAAAAAATCAGAGAAAAGTTATTAAAATCTGTGCAAATAGCAGAAAAAAATGGCCTTTCTAAAATGACAATGGATGAAATAGATGAAGAAATTAAAGCTGTGAGAAATAATGCTAAAGGTAATAATTGATACCAATGTTTTGATTTCTTCATTAATTCAACATAGTTATCCTTATTTAACTGTCGATTTTTTAATTAAATCTTCACCTTGCGGTATTTGTATTTCTAAAAACATTTGCAAGGAGTATCATGACGTTTTGTTTCGTGAAAAATTTCCTAAGTATCCTGAATTTTTTCTAAATGCAAAAGACCTGTTATCTGATCTTGAAGAAAAAGTAGAGATATTTTATCCTAAAGTAATATTAGATATTTTAGTAGATAAATCTGACAATAAATTCCTTGAACTGGCAGAAACGTGTAATGCTGAATATTTAATAACCGGAAACACCAAACATTTTCCCATGCGGGAATACAAGAGCACAAAAATTGTTACACCAAAAGAATTTTGAGAATTGATGACAATATAATTTATCATGACCGAAAACGAATCAACCTTTAAAGCGAAAGCAACCATTAAAAGTGCAGACCTGGAGCACAGGCAAAAAATTAATTTCAATATTGGTAAATACAATTCTGTTGTACCTATTGCCAAACAACAATTTACCGACATAAACCTCGTAAAAGAAAGAGCAAAAAATATCAAATGGCGCGCGTTAGAAAATCTGCACGAGCAACTGGAAGAATTTGAAATGCACTTTACAAGCCGCGGCGGTAAAGTAATCTGGGCCGAAAATTCACAGGAAGCGCTTGATGAAATTCTCAACATTTGCAAAGAAAAAAATTGCAAAACGGTTGTGAAAAGTAAGAGTATGGTTACAGAAGAAATTCATTTGAATCATTTCCTCGAAGAAAACAATATCGAAAGTATCGAAACTGATTTGGGAGAATATATTCAGCAGTTGGATGGCGAACCGCCTTATCATATTGTGACACCAGCCATG
>JAHEZB010000342.1 GCA_023251285.1 Chitinophagaceae bacterium
TGGAGCAAAACTGTTTCTAACGGATTTGACAGAAATATGGAGAGCGATATTAGAAGGAAGAGGCCGTACTTTATTTGTAAAGCAAGGATACTTTCAACCGGCAAAACTGGAAAATAATGTAGTACAGCCTGTGTCTTCAGATAATATCGAAGACGCCAATGTTGAAGACATCATTGATGATATGATCGAAAAGAATATCGATTTTGGCGGCGATGCGGTGTTTATTTCCGGCGATGAATTAAAGGCTTATGACGGCCTGGTTTTGGTAACGAGATATTGATAAAAATCATTCGGGAAGAATTCATCTATCTTTCCTTCATAAATGAAGTCATTTGAATTCAGATTGATTCTATTTTGAAAAATATTTTGCTCATTGCTGTAGAAGATCCGCTTCGCAGTAAAAAAATAAATAAATAGAATTTCTGTTTTGGCTGCACAGCCTTTGAAACAATTTAAAACGCGGCATAGAAAACTCTTTTTACATTTGCCGCAACCTCAACCGATATGATTCTGAAAGAAAAAATAAAAAAGCTGGCAGAGAATTATGCAGATGAATTTATTCAAATACGCCACCACCTTCATCAATACCCGGAATTAAGTTATCATGAATTTGAAACTTCAAAATTTGTTCAACAAAAATTAGGAGAATTTGGCATTGATTTTCAAGTGATGGCAACAACTGGTGTCATTGGAATTATCAAAGGAAAAAATCCGGATAAAAAAGTAATTGCTCTTCGCGCTGATATAGATGCGTTGCCTATTTTGGAAAAAAACGACGTGGATTATCGTTCAAAAAATGAAGGTGTAATGCATGCCTGTGGACACGATGTACACACCAGTTGTTTGCTGGGCGCTGCAAAAATTCTGAATGAATTAAAAGATGATTGGCAAGGCACCATTAAATTAATTTTTCAACCGGGAGAAGAAAAAAACCCGGGAGGTGCAAGTCTTTTAATAAAAGAAGGCGTTCTTGAAAATCCAAAACCGGATGCAATTTTTGCCTTACATGTTCATCCAAACCTGGAAGTAGGAAAACTGAGTTTTCGTGGCGGAATGGTGATGGCAAGTGCGGATGAAATTTATATCTCTGTAAAAAGTAAAGGCGGTCATGCAGCAGCGCCGCATTTAACAGTAGAGACGATTCTGGCCGCCTCACAACTCGTCGTAAATCTTCAACAGCTTGTAAGCCGCATGAATAACCCATTTAATCCTACCGTACTTTCTATCACTTCATTCAATGGCGGCAATACGACGAACGTTATTCCTTCAGAAGTAAAGCTGCTGGGCACTTTCAGAGCCATGAACGAAGAATGGAGATTTAAGGCACATGAACTGATACGCAATATTTGCCAAAAAACCAGTGAGATTTCCGGAGCACAGATTGACGTTGAGATTGATGTCGGCTATCCTTTTGTTGTAAATAATATTCGACTAACGGAGATGGCTACACGAAAAGCCCAAGAATTTATGGGTAAAAAAAATGTAGAAGAAACAGAAATGAGAATGGGCGCCGAAGATTTTGCATTTTACTCTCATTTGATACCGGCGTGTTTTTTCAGGCTTGGCGTTGGAAATATTCAAAAGAACATTAGCTCCGGTGTCCATACTCCAACTTTTAATATTGATGAAAAAGGGATAGAAAACGGAATGGGAATTATGGCATGGCTGGCTGTTTCTGTGTGATGGAGAAGGTACTTTAAACTATCTTTGAGTTTGATTAAGAAGATTTTATAGGAGCTTACTATGGTTTAGGATCCTTTAAAAGGTTGGAATCTCCTCAATCAATACTTTTTATAAAAAAGAAAAAACGCCGGTTGAGCGGTTTATGGTTTAATATAAAAATATGCAAAAAAATATTCGTAAGCAGGAAGCGCTCGATTATCATTCAAAAGGAAGGCCGGGAAAAATAGAAGTCATTCCCACAAAAGCTACGAAAACGCAAAGGGATTTATCATTGGCTTATTCACCAGGTGTGGCAGTGCCTTGTCTGGAAATAAAAGAAAATCCTGAAACAGCCTATCAATACACCGCTAAAGGGAATTTAGTGGGCGTGATCAGTAACGGCACAGCGGTTTTGGGCTTGGGTAATATCGGTGCTGTTGCAGGGAAACCGGTAATGGAAGGCAAAGGAGTTTTGTTTAAAATTTTTGCCGACATTGACGTTTTCGACATTGAAATAAACGAAACAGACCCGGAGAAATTTGTAGAAATTGTTGCTTCACTGGAACCGACTTTTGGTGGCATTAATTTAGAAGACATCAAAGCGCCGGAATGTTTTTATATCGAACAAAAATTAAAGGAACGTTTGCACATTCCTATGATGCACGACGATCAGCATGGAACAGCGATCATCAGCGGGGCCGCCCTTTTGAATGCTTTGGAAATTCAAAAAAAGAAAATTAGCAAAGTAAAATTTGTGGTAAACGGAGCAGGAGCTGCTGCTATGGCTTGTGTACAATTATATGTTTCTCTCGGCGCCAACCCGGCAAATTTTATTCTGTTTGACAGAACCGGCGTGCTTCATTCAGAACGGGAAGGATTGAGTGAAACAAAAAAGCAATTTGCTACAACAAAAAATAAAAATCTCACACTTGAATCAGCGATGAAAGATGCTGATGTTTTTATCGGCTTGAGTGTAGGCGATGTGGTAACGCCGGAAATGATAAAAAGCATGGCAAAAAACCCGATCGTTTTCGCTATGGCAAATCCTGATCCCGAGATCACTTACGAGAAAGCGATTGCTGCAAGAAAAGACGTGATCATGGCGACAGGCAGAAGCGATTATCCTAACCAGGTAAATAATGTTTTGGGCTTTCCGTACATCTTCCGGGGTGCTTTGGATGTTCGTGCTACTCAGATTAATGAAGCAATGAAACTTGCAGCAGTAAAGGCTTTGGCGGAACTTACCAAATCTGCCGTGCCGGATATCGTAAACATGGCATATAATGAAAAGAACATTGTTTTCGGTGAGAATTATATTATTCCAAAACCTCTTGACAGCCGCTTGCTTACTTCTGTAGCACCGGCTGTAGCAAATGCGGCAATGGAAAGTGGTGTCGCACGCAAACCAATTACTGATTGGGAAACGTACAAAGTAGAATTAAATGAACGTCTTGGCATTGATAACCATTTGCTGCGAATGATTGGAGCAAAAGCAAGGAAAAATCCGAAGCGGGTTGTTTTTGCGGAAGCAGAAAATCAAAAGATTTTGAAAACAGCGCAGATGACACAGGACGAGGGAATTGCTTTTCCCATATTGCTGGGTGACCGCGAAAAGATACAAAAAATTGCTTCCGATAGCGGAATCGATATTTCCGGAATGCCTATTATTGATCCAAAAAGTGATGAAACCCACGATAAGAGAATGGAATTTGGAGAATTGTTTTTTGAAAAGCGACAGCGCAAAGGCTATAATGTATATGAAGCAAAAAAAACAATGAAAGACCGAAACTATTTTGGCTGCATGATGGTAGAAACCGGCGAAGCAGATGCAATGATATCAGGTCTTTCAAAAAATTATCCAGATACCATACGGCCGGCTTTGCAAACCATCGGACTTGAACCCGGCTCAAAAAGAGTTGCCGGAATGTATATTATGATGACAAAAAAAGGACCGTTATTTTTAGCCGATACAACTGTTAATTTTAATCCGACAGCAGAAGAACTTGCAGACATTGCTATTATGGTTTCAAATGAAGTAAAGAACTTCGGAATTACTCCAAATATTGCGATGTTAAGCTATTCAAATTTCGGAAGCAGCAATTCGCCGGAAGCAAAATTAGTCGCACATGCGAGAGAAATTGTAAAACAAAAAGAACCGTCATTGGTTATCGATGGTGAAATGCAGGCGAATGTTGCATTCAATAAAGAAATTTTACAAGACAATTATCCCTTCAGCGAATTAGTCGGTAAAGATGTGAACGTTTTGATCTTTCCCAATCTTGCATCCGGAAATGTAACGTATAATCTTTTGCAGGAAATAGGCGGTTCTGAAGCCATCGGCCCTGTTTTATTGGGATTGAACAAACCTGTGCATATTCTTCAATTGGGAAGTCATGTA
>JAHEZB010000343.1 GCA_023251285.1 Chitinophagaceae bacterium
TCGCTTCCTGTTTATTACTTTTCACGGTCGTGAAATATGAATTGAGTTATGATACTTTTCAACCAAACTATCATCAGATATATCATGTAGTTACCCAGGATAAATTTGAAGATGGCATTACTTATAATCCCGGAGTTCCGGTTCCTGCATTGGAAGCTTTCAGGATCGATTTTCCTCAAATCACTACCGGATCTTTATTTGCCAGTTATGGAAGTCAGGTAACCGTGCTGGGTACCGATGCTTCCACTTCTACTAATAAAAAATTCATTGAATCTACCGGTTTCTTTTTTGCAGATCCTCAATTTTTCCAGGTGTTCAAATATGAGTGGCTTGCCGGGTCTCCATCTGTTTTGGAAGTACCTGATAATACCGTGCTGACAAAAAAACTTGCCGGGAAATATTTCGGCGATTGGAAAAATGCAGTTGGGCATTTCTTGAAATTAGATAATAAAATCACGGTGAAAGTAGCCGGCATTATCAATGATCCTCCTGCGAATACAGATTTTCCTTTATCCATCATCACCTCTTATAAAACAGTAAAAGCAAACGCAGAAATGTACGCTTATGCTGATTCGTGGAACACTCTTTCCAGCAACTTCGAGGTATTTATGTTGCTGCCAAAAAATGTCTCCGCAGCCACTATCGATGCGCAGCTTTTGAAATTCAGCAAGAAAAACTACGTCGTACGCAACAGTGTCAAAACCAGTTTTTTGCAACCACTGAGCGATAATCATTTCGATAAAAGATTTCCCAATTTTGGCGACCACATTACCAGCAAAACTACCTTGTGGACGCTGTTGTTGATCGGCTTGTTTATCATTGTAATGGCGTGTATCAATTTTATTAATTTATCTACTGCGCAGGCCGTAGGCAGGAGCAAAGAAATCGGTATCAGAAAAGTTTTGGGAAGCATTCGGGGCCAGTTATTCGGGCAGATAATCGGAGAAACGGCTTTGATTGTTCTCTTCTCGATCCTGCTGGCTCTAATCATTTCTAGTCTTTGTCTTCCCTTTATAAAACACATCGCATCCATTCATGAACCGCTTGGCTTTTTCAATATCGACAGTATATTGTTTTTAGTTGCGTTGGGAGCAGCAGTTACTTTATTAGCCGGCACTTATCCCGCCTTGATTCTCTCTGGGTTCAGGCCGGTACTGGCTCTTAAAAATAAAATAACCTCTGCTACTGTTGGTGGTATCTCTATCAGAAGAGGTTTGGTGGTAGCGCAATTTGCTATTTCACAGATATTAATTATTGCAACGATCGTGGCAATCACTCAGATGAGTTTTGTAAAAAACGCCGACCTTGGTTTCAACCAGCAGGCAGTGCTTTTGTTCAATGCAAACGGCGATAGCGTGATGCATTCAAGACAGGAATCATTCAAACAAAAATTATTACAATTGCCCGGCGTGAAATCCGTTAGTTTCAATGCGGATGCTCCTTCATCAGATAATGGATGGTTTACCAATTTTGCTTTTGACCACCGGCCTGATGAAAAATTCCAGCTAAGCATGAAGTTTGCTGATGAAGATTATTTTAAAACCTTTGAATTGCAATTTTTAGCAGGTAAGCCTTATGATAAAAGTGACACAATAAAGGATGTGGTAATTAACGAAACGCTGGTGAAACAATTAGGTTTAAAAGACGCGCAGGATGCAATCGGAAAAGAAATTCGCCTGGGAGGCGGCAGGTGGAATACGATCGTTGGCGTGGTTAAAGATTTTAAAACAAGCTCCTTGCGCGAGGCGATAAAGCCAACACTGTTTGGTGAAAGAAAAGAATATTATGCAGTCACTTCTATCAAATTAAATTCCTCAAATATTCCTAAAACCAAGGCTGCGATTGAATCTTTGTGGAATCAATATTTTCCGGAATACGCTTTTACCACTTCCTTTATGGAGGAAAATATCCGTCAATTTTATGAACAGGAAGACCAGCTTGAATTGTTGTACAAGATCTTCGCAGGCATTGCCATATTTATTTCCTGTCTTGGTTTGTATGGATTGGTTTCTTTCATGGCTATACAAAAAACAAAAGAGATTGGTGTAAGAAAGGTACTCGGCGCTTCTGTGAAAAATATAATTTATCTTTTTTCAAAAGAGTTTACCATTCTCATTCTTATCGGCTCTGTGATTGCCGTTCCGGTTGCATATTTAATGATGAATCGCTGGTTGCAGAATTTTAATTTCAGAATAAAAATGAATGTAGGGATATTTTTAATGGGCATTTTAATATCGATTATCATTGCGTGGATTGCAGTCGGATATAAATCAATCAAGGCCGCAGTGGCAAACCCAATCAAGAGCTTGAGAAGTGAGTAATTTGCAAATGTGCTGATGCGAAAATGTGAAAAAGGATTATTTGTTTGTTTGCTGCATAAGAAAGAAATATAACGGTGATGGAAAAACGCAAATGGAATTTTGAACTATCAACCTTCAACTTTGAACCTTAAACTTTGAACTATAAAACTATGCTCTCTTTACAAAAAATTTTTAAATGGTATAACAATGGTGTGAACCGCACTTTTGTTTTAAAAGATATTCACCTCGATGTAGCCGAAGGAGAATTTATTTCGATCATGGGGCCATCCGGTTCCGGGAAATCTTCGTTGCTGAATGTGATCGGAATGTTGGATGAACCAAACGAAGGAAGCTACACGTTTATGGGAGAAGATGTTTTTAAACTAAAAGAAAAACAACGGTCTCAATTGTTTAAAACGCATATTGGCTTTGTGTTCCAGGCTTATCACCTGATCGATGAACTGACCGTTTATGAAAATATTGAAACGCCGTTGATTTATCAGAATATAAAAACCCCTGAAAGAAAATCGATGGTTGCCGATATGCTGGATCGTTTTCAGATCGTTGGAAAAAAAGATCTTTTTCCTACGCAACTTTCCGGAGGTCAACAGCAATTGGTAGGAATTGCACGGGCATTGATCGTAAAACCAAAATTGATTCTTGCAGATGAACCGACCGGAAACCTCAACTCCAAACAAGGCATAGAGATCATGAATATTTTCAAAGAATTAAACGATGAAGGCGTAACCATCATCCAGGTAACACATTCTGAAAAAAATGCAGAATACGGCGAGCGGATTGTGAATTTATTGGATGGAAGGATTGTGATGAATTGAGAGGTAAATATAATATTGAATGGTGAATTTGAATTAAGAATTAAAGAATTAAACCAAATACAGAAACAAAGAACAAAGAATATGAAATCAGTTTTTTTTATAGGAGCATTTTTATGTACGGCATTTGTTGGGATGGCGCAAAATAAATTGACGTTGAAAGAAGCAATAGAATTAGGTATTAAAAATAATATAAACGTTGAGCAATCTGATCTGCTCATGCAAAAAGCCGGTATTACTTTGAATCAATCAAGGCAAAACAGGTTACCGAATCTGAATGCCAACGCCAATGAGGGTGTCAATTATGGAAGAAGTATCGATCCTTTTACCAACGCATTTATTGATCAAAAAGTTGGCTATGCAAATTATGGTGCCAGCAGCAATGTTTTGCTGTTCAATGGTTTTTCTTTACATAATGAAATCAAATCGAATAAGACAGGATACGAGGCATCGAAGATGGAACTGCAACAGGCAAAAGATAATCTTACCATCAATATCATTCTTGCCTATTTGCAGGTATTAAGTGCCGAAGATGTTTTGCAACAATCACAGGAGCAGGTTTTGGTAACACAAAAACAGGTTGACCGTCTTGGAATTTTAAACCAATCAGGCGCAATACTGCCATCCGATTATTATGATCTGAAAGGACAGCTGGCCAATGACCAGATTACGATTGTAGATAACAAAGCCAATCTGGAAACGATGAAACTCAACCTGGCGCAGCTTTTAAACATTCCGTATGATAAAAACCTCGAAGTGGAAAGAATGCCGGAAGCAAACTTTAATGTGAATTATACCGCAACCCCCGATAGTATTTATCAAACCGCTTTGCAACAATTTGCACAGGTGAAAGCGAGCAAACTTAGAACAGAAAGCGCGGCACAAAATATCCGTTCGGTGAAAGGACAATTATTTCCGACGCT
>JAHEZB010000344.1 GCA_023251285.1 Chitinophagaceae bacterium
TTGCAGTCGTATTTCTTGGCGAACCGCTTACTTATAAAACAGCGATCGGCGCTTTGTTGATTATTGGAGGAACGTTGGTTTTGATATTTTGAAAAATGACAAACCCTTTCAGCAAAAGAATAAATAAGAGGAGTTCATGTTTTCCGATTACTTTTTGATCTTCAAATTTAATATTGTTTATCGCATACGCCATAGTGGGATTGCAAAACCTTTCCGGCAAAAGAATAAATAAAAGGAATTTGTTTTTGCTTATCTCTTAGAATGTCAATCTGCGAGATTTCAAACCCAGGAATGATTTAATCTTCAATTTTCACACCGTCATAAATGTCTGAAAGCAAAATACTTTCATTAATCGCTTTAATCAGCAGGGTGTCTGCAGAAGCATTATATTCTTCCAGTTCCCAGTGGTCACTTTCATTCAACCTGAATACTTCCACATGAATACTTGCAGAATCTACCAGTATATATTCTTTAAGCGTTTTTATATCCCGGTATAATTTAAACTTTTCTCCGCGATCATAATTTCTTGTTGATTTGGAAAGCACTTCGATAATTACCGTTGGATTTAAAACGTTGTAATCATCATCATTCAGTGTAATTATTTCTCCACAAATGATCGAAGTATCCGGATAAGTAAATAGTGTGTTTGAGGGAATATGGACGCGCTGATCCCTATTGAATGGCTTGCAACTTTTTCCTTTTAGCTTTTGCCCAACTGAAATCAATATGTTCGTTGTAATAGTATTATGCGGCACTTTAGCCCGTGACATCGCAAATATTTCACCCTTGTAATATTCATGCTTTTCATCAGCCGCATTTTCCATTTCAAGATACTCTTCAATAGAAACTTTTTGTTTGCCGTAAGCTAAGGCTGGTTCATGTACTTCCATGAAATAAAAATACGAAATATAATTATTTTAAGCTGGAGAAACTATCCAATCATGGCATATTGCCCCTTCGTTGGTTTTGAGATATTAGAAAGATTTTTTGAATGTATAATGAGTGGGCTCGTTTGCAGATCATTAACCGATTTCGGCCCCGGCATACTTCTTCACAATTTTTTCAAAAGCAGCAACATCAAATGGCTTTGCGAGAAAATCATCGGCGCCGGCTTCTTTTGCAAGGGCGCTGATATTATTATTAGCAGAGAAATAAATTACAGGGATATTTTGTAAATCCTTATTCGCTTTCAATATTTTGGTGGCTTCGATACCGCTGATATCGGGAAGCCAATTGTCCATAAAAATCATATCAGGAGAAAATTCCTTTACCTGTTGCTCAATATTGTTTGATGTAACGGAGGTTTTTATTTTGCAACCGATATCTTCTAAAATAATGGTGCATAATTCTAAAAGCTCCTCATTGTCATCAAAAATAAAAACCTTTTTGCCTTTTTCCATTTTGATAGTCTCTCTCATTTTGACAATTGATTTATATAATCTGCAATATCTTCTATTTCCAACACTTCATCAATATTTACATGCAACGCCGCCTGCGCCGGCATATATGAAACAGCCGCAGACAAAGGGTTTTGGATGATTGCCATGCCCCCGTTCTCCTTTACTTTTTTCAATCCTTCAATGCCATCATTATTCGACCCTGACAGCAACAGGCAAACCAAATCCTCACCATAAACTTCAGCCGCACTTTGAAAAATTACATCGATTGAAGGTCGTGAAAAATTTACTTTTTCGGATGCATCCAAAGAAAACGTTTTATTGTTTTCGATAAGTAAATGATAATCTGAAGGTGCAATATAAATTGTTGACCGGTTAATTTTTTCTTTTTCCTCGACTTCTTTTACCGGCAATTTAGTTTTCGAAGATAAAAGTCCGGTCAATACATTATCGGTTCCGGGTTTACGATGCAGAACAATTATAATAGGAAAACTAAGCAATAAATCAAGCGACGGCAACACTTTCAAAAGTACATCAAGGCTGCCTGCAGATCCGCCAATAATAAATGCATCACAGTGTTTCATTTACCTTATTTTTTGCCAGATTTTTGCAGAATCTAATCTTTTATATTTCTTTGAAATTGTTGAAAAGTCAAGCGTTTCCTTACTTCCCAAGGCGAGATAGCCAAACTTTTCGAGGCTGTTGTCAAACAACTCAAACACGTTTGTTTGCAATTGCCGGTCAAAATAAATAATGACGTTCCTGCACAATATTAGTTGAAATTCATTAAAAGAATTTTCGGAAACAAGGTTGTGTGTTGAAAAAACGATTTTTGCTTTTACATCATCATTCAGCCTTGCAAGGGAATAATTTGCAGCATAATAATCAGAAAAGTTTTCGCTTCCGCCTGAGGCAATATAATTTTCTGAATATTGTTTCATTTTACTCAATGGAATCATCGCCTGCGCTGCTTTTTCTAAAACAGAGCTGTTAATGTCCGTCGCATAAATAAGAGATTTTTTCAGAAAATTTAATTCTTTCAAAAGAATAGAAATCGAATAAGCTTCTTCACCGGTACTGCATCCGGCAACCCAGATGCGGATAAACGGATAAGTTCCCAGTTTGGGCAAAACTTCTTTTCTCAGGGTCTTATAAAACTCCGGATCACGGAACATTTCGGTCACGTTGATGGTGATCTGCTCCAGGAAACGTTTAAAATAACCCGGCTCCGTGCGAAGTTTGTATCTGAATTCAGCGAAACTGACAAATTGGTCCAAAACATAAAGCCGCATGATCCTTCTCTTCAATGAAGCACGGGAATATCCTGTGAAATCATATCCATATTTTTCCAACGCATCGGAAAGAAGTATTTCAATCTGCTCATCACTTTTTTCTGTTGAATCCAAATTCATTGAATTAATTTGTTTAACAACCATAGTAGTTCGTCCACATTTACCGGCTTTGAAATGTAACCATCCGCTCCTGCCTTCAGGCATTTTTGCCTATCGCCCACCATTGCCTGCGCTGTCACTGCTATCACCGGAATATTCTTTAATTCTTCATTGCTTTTCATTTTCCCAATCGCTTCGTATCCATCCATCTCGGGCATCATCATATCCATCAAAACCACGCCAATATTTTTATTTACAGATAAAATTTTAAATCCGTGATCGGCGCTCGTTGCAGAAAGACAGGGATATTTTTTTGATTTTAAAACTGCAGAGAGCGCAAAAATATTTATACTGTCATCATCAATAATGAGAATTTCCTTCTTATGGTCCATAAATAAATAGAGGGATTAAATTTTGTCGTACAGCCAAACTCTTAATAAAGAAATCAATTGATCTATATCGACCGGTTTTGAGATATAATCTGATGCGCCAACTGCGATGCATTTTTCACGATCGCCCATCATGGCTTTTGCAGTGACAGCCAAAATGGGTAGATTCTTATATTCATTCACTGCCCTGATCTCGCGGATGCTTTCGTAGCCATCCATTTCCGGCATCATCATATCCATCAGCACCACATCCACCTGGGAATTTTGCTCTAAAGTTTTTAAAGCCTCTTTTCCGTCAATCGCTGCAAGTACTTTCATGCCGTGCAGTTCCAACGCTTTGGTGAGTGAAAAAATATTGCGGACATCATCATCTGCAATCATAACTGTTTTGCCTTTTAAAATATTCCGAAGCTCACTTAAGCTCTCAAATCCTGAAATCTTTTGTTGATTTTGCTTATTTTTCTCTTCTACCAAATGCAAAAACAAACCGGCCTCATCTAAAATACGTTGGTAAGAATAAGCGGTTTTGACTACGATAGAATCTGCATATTTTTTTATGCGGCTTTCTTCACCTTTGGAAAGATTTTTTCCGGTAAAAACAATGATGGGAAGATTTTCCAAACCTTCATTTTGTTTAATGGTGTCCAGGGTTTGATAAGCATTTTTATCAGGCACGCCCATGTCAAGGATCACACAATCTATTTCATGCTTTTGAAGTGCGTCAATGCTTTCTGTTACATTTGTGACGATTTCTGTATTAATATTGTTGGCGCTCAAAAAATAACTGAGCGCTTTTGCATGTTGCTTATTTTCTTCTACAATCAACACTTTTTTCGGCGAGCGACTCAATGCATTTT
>JAHEZB010000345.1 GCA_023251285.1 Chitinophagaceae bacterium
CGCAAGGAAAGCACGGCGCGGATTATCAATGCTTCCTAAATTGCTGGTGGCATTAGCAAGAATGGTTATATGCTTCATTTCTTAATCATTTATAAGGCAAATGTAGAAGAATATTTTGTCGTAATCAACCCCTTATATTGGCGTATTTGCACCCTTTCAAACTCTTAAATTGAATCTACGTTTGTACCATCATTATTAAAAATCGTGTGCATGAGAAAAATTGTTTTGTTTAACCTGATCACGCTTGACGGCTATTTTGAAGGAGCGAATGCAGATATCAGCTGGCACAATGTGGATCAGGAATTTAATGACTTTGCCATTGCCCAACTAAGAACTGTGGACATGCTTTTGTTTGGCAGCAAGACTTACCAGTTGATGGCGGCTTATTGGCCAACGGAAGATGGAATAAAAGATAACCCGGTTATTGCAGAACTGATGAATGAACTTGATAAAATTGTTTTTTCAAAATCTTTAGGAAAAGCGGAATGGGATCATACGAGGCTGATCAGTGAAAATCTATTGGATGAAGTGAAAAAACTGAAAAGCCTACCCGGAAAAGATGTGTTTATTTTTGGAAGTGCAGATTTATCATCCACACTGATTCAGCATGATTTAATAGATGAGTTCAGGATCATGATAAACCCGCTGATCTTAGGAAATGGAACACCTATGTTTAAAAATGTGACTGCGAAAATAGATCTGCAATTATTAAAAACAAAAGTATTTGGGAATGGAAATGTGCTGTTAAATTATATTCCAAAGAAATAAAAGCCTCTAAACATTTTTGATCATGAAAATAGAAAAATCAACTTCAGCATTAGCAACTTCTTTTGACGAGACGGCAAAAGATCTTTTGGCAACAATTTCTTCATTCAATGAAGAGGAATTTAATCAAATTCCTTTTGCGGGAAGCTGGAGTGCCGCACAGGTAGCAGATCATCTCAAAAAGTCCTTAAAAGGCACCATAAATGCTTTACATGGCCAGGTAAAGCCATCGGAAAGAGAACCAGATGAACAGGTAGAAAAGCTGAAGTCGATATTTTTAAATTTTGATATTAAAATGCAATCACCGGAATTCATTTTGCCAACGGAGCAACCATTGCAAAAAGATACTGTTTATCAAAATTTAAAAGAGATAACTGATGAGATCAGTAAGGCAATAAATACCCTTGATTTATCTTTTGCTTCTACGATTACTTTTCCAAATTCGGGTGAACTGACCAGGCATGAATGGGTTAGTTTTGCTACATTTCATACCCAAAGACACATCCTGCAAATGAAAAATATAAAAAAACATTTCGAGGCTGCAACTGTGCAATAAAACATTGATACATGGTAGAAGTTTTTAAAACAAACGTTTACGCAGTAAGCCATTCAGAAAAAATAATTGAATTGCTTTATCAGCATTTCCCGGAATGCAAAATCAATTTTGACCTGGATGATTGTGATAATATTCTAAGAATAGAGGGTTCAGCTTTTGAAACGGAAAAAATAAAATTGATAGTAAATGAAAACGGATACATGTGCGAAGTGTTGGAATGAATTTAAATGTGGTATGCTAAGCGAAAAATGGGAAAATCATTTTGGTTGATCAATTACTCACCGGTTTTATAATCTGTTGGCAGCATCTCGGCAATTTTATACCAGCCCCAATACCTGGAACTGATGATGTTTACCGGATCAAAATAACTGCCGTCTTTTTCAATGATCAACGGATCGTTCGACAATAAATGAGCATCAGAAATTTGATGCATTTTCAAATATTTCGGTAGCCGGTTCGCTAACAAATAATCCATTTTCACTAGAGCATTTTTGTAAATTACCTGCAGGTAATTATCAAAATAAAATTGTTTTTGCTTCGAGGAAGAATCAAAAGTCACCGCATCTTTAAAAGAAAAATTTTTCATGTTTATGAGGTCAACATAATCCGGTATTTTCTTAAAAGATGTTATTTCGCCGGCTATTGCTTTATAAGTTTCGGCACCGTCTTGTACTGTCGGCATGTTTCCCGGAATGTAAATTCTTTTAAACAAAGAATCGGTATTATAGACGCGTATCTTCTCACGCACATCAAATCCCTGTTCAGCGACACTGTCCGAAAACACCGAACGCATGAAGTGCATCATAGAGCCGTAATACGCTTCCTTCCTCGCTTCCAACCAACGGCTTCTTTTTCTCGAACTGCCGGTTTTGAGGTCTTCAAAAACTGTATAGCCAGTGTAGGTGACGATTGTGGTTTTAAAATCATAATCAAATGCTTCCAGCTGGTATTTGATCAAATAGCCAAGGGCTTTATTGCGGATGATTAGGTTTTCGTTGGAATAGGCAGTAATGCGGTTGTGTGGTTTATCATTAAAAAAACGCATCACCTTTGGATTTTCTATCGAGCAGTTTTTAGCGAAATCAGATACTCCCAGAAACGCCTCAGTAAAAAAGCTTCCCCATTTTTGCCAGCCGTCTTTTTCCGGAACCATGAGAGAAACTCCTTCCATCGTTTCTTTTCGCGGATGCATTTTGATGGTATGATATTGCCCGATGTTTTCAGGAGTAATTTTTATTGAAACAGTCACAAAACCTGTATAAGAAATGACGAGGTCGAAAGCCTTTTCGGTTATTCCCTGCAGACTGAATGTTCCATTCGCATCACTGATCGTTCCCCTGGATGAATTATTGATAAAAATACTTGCAGAAGCTAGTTTTGAATTGTCTTCTGCGTTAATAATGATTCCTTGTACCTGGCTTGTTTGTGAATAAACATTTTGACAGAAAAATATCAGAAAGAAGCAGAAGTGTTTCATGTACCACGAAGTACATAATTATTCACTAACAGGGAAAATTTATTTTGACTTTTTTTCTTACTCCTGGCTTTTAACATCATTGGCAATGGTCCTGAAAGTAAGATTCACTCTTGCTTTTGAGATTAACTTTGTTGGTGGAAGCCTGTGAAGCCAATGCTCCTGGGTGGTGCCTTTCATTACCAAAAGGCTTCCATGTTCCAAAACCAATTCTACTTTTTCTTTTGTTTGCTTGTGCTTGAAAGCGAATTTTCGTTCTGCTCCAAAACTTAATGAAGCAATCGCGGTGTTCTTTTTCAGATCCGTTTCCCCATCGCTGTGCCACGCCATTCCCTCTTCTCCGGTATGATATAAATTCAGCAAACAGGAATTGAAAGTTTCTCCGGTTCTTTCTTCGGTAACAAATTTTATTTGCAGTAATTCATTTGACCAGGGCAATGCCAGCTTTGTAATTTTCGAATAGGTGTATTGAAATTGCTTGTCTCCATACCACGCTACTTTTCGTTTGGTAATTATTTTCTTTCCAAAAATAATGGCTTCATCATGGCGCCAATCAATGTTAGCTAAAAGCATTTGAAAATAACGATCCGCTTCTTTTTGATCAAACAATTTTCCATAATAATTTACGATTCCGTCTTTTGGCAACCGGTTTCTTTTTTCATCAATTATATTATTGAATAAATGCATTCCTCCAATTTTTTCTGTTTTCTGAACCGTACTTTTATTCGTTTTATTTTAAATTCCTGAATAAATTTTTGCTCCTTCCCACCCAATAATTGCTGCCTTCCGCGTGTTTCCCCACATGTATCCGCCAAATGCTCCGGTTGATTGGATTACACGGTGGCAAGGCATTAAAAATGCAACAGGATTGTTGCCAATGGCCGTGCCTACTGCTCTTGAAGCGGCAGGCTTTCCGATTTCTGCTGCGACGGTACCATAAGTTGAAAGTGTTCCCATCGGTATTTTCAATAAAGTTTCCCAAACTTTTAATTGGAAACCGGTGCCTTTTAAATGAAGTTTGATTTCAGGAAGCTTGCTCCAGTCATTCTGGAAAATGAATAAAGCGTTTTGTTGCATCAGGTCTGACTTTCTTTCAAATGCAGCATTCGGAAAATTTGTTTTTAAGTCGTTTAAAGCCTTTTCTTCATCATCTTCAAAGGCCATATAACAAACGCCTTTTTGAGTAGACGCCACTATCAGATTTCCGAAAGGGCTTTCTGCAAAA
>JAHEZB010000346.1 GCA_023251285.1 Chitinophagaceae bacterium
TTTGAAGGATTTTTACCTTTAAAAAAAGGAAGACAAACCGTTTTAAAAAAACTTGCTGACGAAGAGCGGACCATGATCTTTTATGAAAGCCCAATGCGATTGGTAAAAACTTTAAAAGATTTCACTGAATATTTTGGGGCAGAAAGGCGATGCTGCGTAAGCCGCGAACTCACAAAACTTTTTGAAGAAAATAAGCGTGGAACTTTGCAGGAAGTTCATGATTATTTTGATCAAAAAAATGTGAAAGGAGAAATTGTGATTGTAGTTGCAGGGCAAGAAGGAAAATAGAAATCGAAATTATTTATCGGTTTACTGCTGATTCAAACTCACTTCCGTTTTTTTATCCCCTCATTTTTTACGAAGTTTACAACCTTATTTTTAAATCGAAATCATGAATAAAAAGCTTTCACTTTTTGTAATTTTTAATTTTACATTTTTAATTTTTGTTGCAGCACAGCCAGGCAGGTGGCAGCAAAGAGTAAGTTATAAAATGAATGTTGATGTGGATGTGCAAACGAATCTGATCAATGGAATTCAGAAATTGGAATACACAAATAATTCCCCCGATAAACTATCGAAAGTATATTTTCATCTTTACTGGAATGCGTTTCAACCAGGTAGCGAAATGGATGTAAGAAGCCGGGAGCTTGGAAAAGTATTAGTGAATGGGAGACCTGATTGGGATAGCAGAGTAAGAGACAGAATTTCAAAATTAACTCCGTCAGAAATTGGTTTTCAAAAAGTAAAATCTTTAAAGATGAATGGTGTTGAACAACCGATGAAAGTTTATGGAACGATTCTGGAAGTCGATCTCACGAAACCAATTCCGGCAAAAAGTAAAGTAAATTTTGATGTCGTTTTTGAAGCGCAGGTTCCAATTCAGGTCAGAAGAAGCGGGCGCGATAATGCTGAAGGAGTACGTTACAGCATGAGCCAGTGGTATCCGAAATTATGCGAGTATGATTATGAAGGATGGCATACACCACAATACGTTGCACGCGAATTTTACGGAGTTTGGGGCGATTATGACGTCACTATAAAAATTGATAAATCTTATAAGGTCGGCGGTACAGGAGTTTTGAAAAACGCAAATGAAATTGGTTGGGGATATGATAAGCCCGGAACATCATTAAAAAATATTTCTTCATCAGAACGCACCTGGCATTTCGTTGGGAACAATGTCCACGACTTTGTTTGGGCTGCTGATCCGGATTATGAGCATATTGTAAAACAAGTTGATGGTGTAACAATCAATGTGATTTACAAAAAAGTAGATTCTTTGGAAAAAAGCTGGCAGACTGTTGCTGATGCCGCTGTTACCGTTTTGCCTTACATGGAAAAACGTTTTGGAAAATATGCGTATCCACAATACTCTTTTATCCAGGGCGGCGATGGCGGAATGGAATATCCAATGGCAACCTTAGTGAAAGGCCCGGGTCTTGGAACTGCATTTCATGAGTGGATGCACAGCTGGTACCAGATGATGCTGGGATCCAATGAGAACGAACATCCGTGGATGGACGAAGGATATGCGAGTTATGCGGAAGGAGAAGTATATGCATATTACCGCAAAGTAAAAGATCTGAAAGAACCGGAAGCATTTCCATTGAATCATGCGGGAGCTTATCGCGGATATTATTTTTTAATGAAATCAGGTTTGGCAGAACCAATGACAACAAACGCTGATCATTATAACACCAATTTTGGCTATGAAATAAATGCTTATTCAAAAGGAGAAATATTGTTGGAGCAATTAGGCTATATCGTTAGTGATTCTGTTCGTGATAAAATTTTGCTGGAATATTATAAACTCTGGAGATTCAAGCATCCGAATCCAAATGATTTTTTTAAAGTGGCGCAAGATGTAAGCGGCATTCAGTTAGGCTGGTATAAAGAGTATTGGTTAAACACGATCAAGACGATTGATTACAGCATCGACAGTCTTTGGGAAGATGGAAATGTTACCAAAATAAGATTGAGAAGAATTGGTCAAATGCCCATGCCTATTGATCTTCAGCTTACTTTCAAAGACAGCACCAAAGAGTTGCATTACATTCCAATGGATATGATGCTTGCAGACAAACCTGCAGAAAATTCTGAAAAAAGATTCGTTCACCAGGAATGGAATTGGACAAATCCGACTTACATTGTTGAGTTTAATCATCCTTTAAATCAATTGATCAAAGCAGAAATTGATCCCACAAAAAGAATGGCCGATGTGAATTTGGATAATAATATTTTGAAGTTGAATTGGTAAAAGTCCTTCAATTAGCAGATTAGGTAATTAGCTAATTGACAATAAAATTGCTCTAACTTTCCAGTTTTAACGATTCTCCTAAATTTATGATTACCAAAGCAAATTTTAATTTACTTCTTAACACACTTGATTTTAGTCAAAAAGAAAATGTTTTTTCAAAAAGAATTCATGGATTTTTAATACAGGCAGATTTCAATGAAGAACAGCTTCTCTATCCACCAGGAGTAAAAATAGAAGGTGAATTCACCACTAATTTTTCAAGTTCAGAAAATTTTGTTGTTTTTGGAACCAAAATGGAAAGTTGGGCATGGCCCGAGTGGCGGCAGAGCCGATATTGTTATTAAAGACAATGAAGGAAAAATATTTACGATCATTGAATGTAAAACAGCCGGTAAAGAATTTGACGAAGCCTGGGCGTATATGCAGCAATATCCTTCTCAATTATTTTCTTATGCTCAACAGGAGGGTTCTACTCAATTGCTTTGTTTATACACCAGTGATTTCACAGAAGGAACTCTTCTAAGAGATTATCGCATCATTACATTAGAAGATAATGATGAATTTATACAGGCAAGTGAAGATGAAAATCTTTTGACCTTCAAAAAAGCGCAGCGTTTTGATGAAAAATTTAATGTCTGGAAAAACACTTATCTAAATGAATCTTATTCCGTTGGTTTTTTCGAAGATGATATTCAACCCTTTCATTTTGGCAGAAAAAATTACAGCATTACTGACCTGAAAGAAATATCCCATGCAGATATTCAAAAGAAATATCACCAGTTTGCAACAATACTGCGGAAGTACAATGTAAGCGGTAGGGAAAATGCTTTTGACAAACTGGTAAATCTGTTTCTTTGCAAAGTAGTAGATGAGCAGCAAAATCCAACTAACCTCGGTTTTTACTGGAAAGGCCGTGCTTATGACAATGATTTCGAATTACAGGACCGGCTGCAACGGCTTTATCAGCAAGGAATGAGGCAGTTTTTAAATGAAGAAGTTACTTACATCAATAAAGAACAGATAGATGAGGCTTTCCGGTTTTTAGAGAAAGATAATGACCCTGACGCTACAAAAGCAACGATTCATAAGTTTTTTATTCAGCTAAAATTTTTTACGAACAACGATTTTGCCTTTATTGACGTTCATAATGAGCGTTTGTTTCAAGAGAATGCAACGGTTCTAAGAAGTATTGTAGAAATGCTGCAGGATATTAAATTAAAGAGCGACACTGAAAATTCGGGCAACCAGTTTTTGGGTGATATGTTTGAAGGCTTTTTAGATTCAGGTGTAAAACAAAGTGAAGGACAATTCTTTACACCCATGCCCATTGTCAAATTTATCATCAACAGCTTGCCGCTGGAAAATATGCTCGCCAATACCGAGGAGCCACCAAAGGCAATAGACTACGCCTGTGGCGCTGGTCATTTTCTAACTGAACTCGCGCGGCAAATAAAGCCCCTGGTAAAGAAATACAAAAAGGCGGATATAGGTGAATATTACAGTAATATAACTGGCATTGAAAAAGAATACCGCCTTAGTAAAGTAGCAAAGGTTTCAGCGTTCATGTATGGACAGGACGAGATACAAATTGTATATGCTGATGCGCTTGCAAAAAATGCGCAGATAAAAAATGGCGCCTACGATATTCTTGTCGCCAATCCGCCTTACAGTGTGAAAGGATTTTTGGAAACGCTTACTATTCCTGAAAGAAGGATGTATGACCTTTATGGCGGAATAGACGAAAAATCCGTTCTAACCAAA
>JAHEZB010000347.1:0-1366 GCA_023251285.1 Chitinophagaceae bacterium
TGCCATCATTAAAAGCTGTAATGCTTTCAAGATCCAAATGATTTGTAGGCTCATCAAGCATGACCACATTTGGGTTTTGCAGCATCATTTTACTGATCATACATCTAACTTTTTCGCCACCACTCAGCACATTGGTTTTCTTTTTTATTTCATCGCCACTAAAAAGCATTTTTCCCAAAAAGCCTCTCAAAAAATCTTCGTCGACGTCAGTAAAATGATCGGGAACAAATTGACGCAACCAATCCAGCAAAGAAAGTTCTCCGGTAAAATATTCGCTATTATCATTTGGTAAATACGCAGTGGTAATGGTAGTTCCCCATTCAAATTCGCCGCTGTCTGCTTTCATCTTATTATTGATAATCTCAAAAAAAGAAGTGAGCGCTACAGGATCTTTGCTTAGAAACGCAATTTTTTGTCCCTTTACTACATCAAAGCTTACATTGCTAAACAAGGTTTTCCCTTCAACGGTTTTTAACAATTTTTGTACGTTCAGAATTTGATTTCCCGGATCCCTTTCCGGTTTGAAAATAATACCCGGATACTTTCTGTTACTCGGCGTGATATCTTCAAACACCAGTTTATCCAAAGCTTTTTTCCTCGAAGTAGCCTGTTTACTTTTTGAAGCGTTGGCGCTGAATCGTGCAATAAATTCAAGGAGGTCTTTTTTCTTTTCCTCCATCTTTTTATTTTTATCTGTTGCCTGCCTTGCAGCAAGCTGGCTGCTTTCATACCAGAAGGTATAATTGCCAGTGTATATCTTTATTTTTTGTTTGTCAACATCTGCAACATGTGTACAAACCGAGTCTAAGAAGTGACGGTCATGACTCACGACCAAAACTATATTTTGATAATCTGCTAAAAAGTTTTCCAGCCATGAAATTGTATCAACATCCAGGTTGTTTGTAGGCTCATCCAGCAATAGAATATCGGGGCTTCCGAAGAGCGCCTGTGCCAGCAAAATTCTCACTTTAATATTTGCAGCAACGTCACGCATCAACATCTGGTGGAATTCTTCAGGAACGCCTAATTCATTCAACAAAGTAGCAGCATCGCTTTCGGCCGTGTAGCCACCCATTTCACCAAACTCAGCTTCCAGATGGCCAGCTCTCATTCCGTCTTCTTCAGAAAAATCTTCTTTCATGTAAATTGCATCTTTCTCGATCATGGTATCCCACATTTTCTTGTGGCCCATCAACACCGTATTTAAAACGGTAATATCATCAAACTGAAACTGGTCCTGCTTTAGTACCGCCATTCGTTCGCCTGGAGTTATAGAAACGGAACCTTTATTTGGCTCAATTTCGCCGCTGATAATTTTTAAAATAGTAGATTTTCCGGCGCCATTTGCCCCAATAATTCCGTAACA
>JAHEZB010000347.1:1376-4000 GCA_023251285.1 Chitinophagaceae bacterium
TACCTCATCAAACAACACCCTTTTACCATAAGCGAGCGTTACATTATTTACACTAATCATGCATGCTGATTTTTGAGGCGCAAAAGTAAGAATTTAAAAGGCAGCTTCCTTGCTAATATGATTTATGAAGAGTTTAATTAACAAGGATTTTTTTAAAAAATCCATTATCTATAACAAAACAGGAATAAGGGTTATTTGTCTTTTTGCTGTAGCTCCTGATTTGGAAAAATCAGAATAGTAAAGTAAAAATACTTCCCTGTCCCGGCACGGAATGCACGGTGATATTGCCTTTGTGAAGCATCATGATTTGTTTACACAAACTTAAACCAATACCACTTCCGGTTTTTTTGGTACTGAAAAATGGAATGAAAATATTTTCTAAAATATCTTCCGGTATACCCGTGCCATTGTCCGCAACTTTTATCAAAACCCTTCCTTTACTGCTCACCATTCCTGTCAATGTAATCTTCGCTTGTGACTGATCTTTCAATGCTTCTTTCGCATTTACAATCAGGTTTATCAGAACCTGTTCTATGAGGCTTGGATCAATTTCTCCTTCCAGTCCCGGATCTTTTAAAACAATATCCATCTCAATATTTTTTTGATCTAAAGTAGGTTCCATTAACTGGTACAAATTTTCAAAAAGGTCGCGTACGTAAACAGTCTTCAGATTTGGCTTGGTTATTTTATTCAGATTCCGATAAGTCTCCGCAAATTTTAGTAAACTTTCACTTCGTCGTTTTATCGTTTCTATTCCAATTTCAAGATCATGAACAGCGCCATCATGATTATCGAGATGAACAACAGATTTTTCAAGACGGTTCTTCAAAGTATCCGCCAATGAAGAAATGGGAGCAACAGAATTCATGATTTCATGAGTCATCACACTTAATAATTTTTGCCATGCCTTTGATTCTGTTTCGTCAAGAGCCTCATTAATATTTTGAAATGCGATCAGGGTAAATTTTTTGCCTCCTGTTTGAAAAGCAGTTGCTGATAACAGAATTTTAAATGAGCGGCTTTCCAAATGAACCAACGCAATTTTACTTTCGCCGGGCTTTAAAGAAACGATTTCATTGTGCAGTTCTTCATCACGTCTGTTTAAAGAATAAATGGTTTTCAAATATGGCAATTGCAACATTCTTTTTAGAGATTCATTCATCCAGATCACTTCTCCGTTTTCAGAATCATAAGATAGAATTCCGGTATCAACCAGTTCGAGTATTTTTTGTAAATATTGATGTGATGTTTCTTTTTCTTTACTGATATCCTTAAACGTGGAGGTGATTTGATTGAATCCTTCACGCAATGGCTGTAGTTCAAGCGGCGCGTGCTTTACATCGAAAAATCTTGAAAAATCCCTGTAATGGATCGATTCAATAAATTGCTTTAATTCTTTTTGCGCTTTGTATTGAAAACGATAAAGTTCAGCCAACTGGTAAATGATAATTGGGGTGAGTAATAAAAGGTAAATAAAAGTCCCGTTAACCCACAAATAAGATGCAGTCGTAAGCGTGATAAACAGCAGCAGTATTCTGATAAAAATTTTGAATTCAATTCGTTTTAGCATGTTAGTACATTTTATTTCTCATTCAGTGTTCGACTTCTTTCTTCAGCATTCGGTTATATATCATATTTGCTCAACCTTCTATATAGTGCGGTTCTTGTCAAACCCAGTTCCTTGGCAGCTTTGCTGATGTTTCCGCCATGTTTTTCTATCACACGTAAAATGGTATTCTTTTCTACCAGGCTAAGATTTAAATCCTTTGGTTCTTCTTCTTTTACTGCTACTGATTCTATTGGCGAAAAAATTAGATCAGATGCGGAAAGCGTTTCTCCTTCCGACATGATCACGGCCCTTTCCATAGTATATTGCAACTCACGCACATTACCGGGGAAAGGATATTGTTTCAATTTTTCAATTGCTTTGGAGTCAAATTCCAATTGAGGTTTTAAATATTTTTTTGAATAAATATTTACAAAATGATTGGCCAATAAAATAATATCCGAACCTCGTTTTCTAAGAGGCGGAACAGTTATCTCAACTGTATTGATGCGATAAATTAAATCTTTTCTAAAACGATTTTCATTCGCAAGTTCATTCAAAGGCACGTTGGTAGCGCATATCAGCCGTATGTCAATACTTATTGGAATATTGCTCCCCAACCGGATTACCTGCCGGTTTTGCAAAACGCTCAATAGTTTTGATTGTTGTTGCAAACTAATATTTCCAATTTCATCCAAAAATAATGTGCCTCCGTTTGCTGCTTCAAATCTTCCCTCCCGATCTTCTGCCGCGCCGGTAAACGCCCCTTTTTTATGCCCGAATAATTCACTTTCAAAAAGTGATTCTGTCAAGGCACCCACATCCACTTTAATAAAAGGTTTTTTAGCACGCAAGGAATTTTCGTGAATTGCTTTTGCAATTAAATCTTTTCCGGTTCCATTTTCACCAAGAACTAAAATGTTTGCGTCCGTCGGTGCTATTTTTTCTATTTTAAAAAAAATATCCTTCATCACATCGGAATTGCCAATCAGTTCTTTACCAATTACAGAAGAGTCGGAAACAAGGCGGTCATCAGATTTACTTTTTTCTTTCAAATTCTTTTTGATGCAATCGATCA
>JAHEZB010000348.1 GCA_023251285.1 Chitinophagaceae bacterium
ATGAATAGCTGGCTTCAAAAACATGATTACAGAAATGAGATCAATCTATGGTTGTTCGTGGCAGTCGGTTCCGGAATATTGTTACTGACGTTAATTGTCGTCAGTCTCAACACATTAAGAGCAGCAACATCAAATCCTGTGAAGAGTTTGAGAAGTGAATAATGTGGTGATGTGCTAATATGAAAATGAAGAATCGTGTTATTTGTTGGTTTACCGTATAAAAGAATCATGGCAAAATTAGGAACAACTATCAACTTCAACTAAGAACTAAGAATGTTTCAAAAATTATTCATAAAATCAACACCATTTAAAATGGGTATGCCGCGAAAAGGATTAAAAACCAGAAGATCTTTATCGCCGGTGATGATGCAAGAAGCGTTTGCTGCAACTGCTAATTCAAGAAATTTATTGTCTTTAGGATCGCGGCAAGCGGTAATACTTTCATCAGGGGAAAAGAAAACGGCATTTGAAGAAATACGTTGGATTGCGTTCCATTTCTCTTCATCATTTAAAAAATATTTATCAAATTTTTTCCTGAATAAAACTTCAACTAATTCATCCGTTGTGCCATTTGAGAAAGCCAACTTCGCTAATATAACTGCCCTATCCATTGCCGCCGCAGTCGTTGTTCCTTCAATCAGGAAAGCACTAATCAAACTATTTGTATCAAATACAAAGAGCTCATTCATCTTTCAGAATTTTCTCAAGAATTTCTTCTGTAAGTCCACGCTCTTTCATTTTAGCGCGAAGCTCATCCAAATATTGGAGAAAGTCTTCTTTAGAATCAGCAAGTTCCTTTGCCAATGTAATATTCACTTGTTGAGAAACTTTGTTTCTGAGTTTTTGCGACGAAAGCCGCCATTTTTTTGCAGTATCATCATCCACTTCAATTACAATCCTTTCCATATTCTTTCTTTTTTATTCTTCTCAAAAATACAAAAAATAACTCCTTGAAAATAATAAGCTCATGTTTAAAAACTACTTCAAAATCGCTTTTAGAAACCTGCAACGCAACAAGGTTTATTCTTTCATAAACATAGCAGGATTGAGCCTCGGACTTGCAGCGGCAATGCTGATAATCTTGTACGTGAAAGATGAAGTGAGTTATGACCGGTTTCAAAAAAACATTGGTAATATCTATCGAATCACATTTACGATGCTCAATAAAGATGGTGGTATTGAACACAGAGATGGAATTACTGGCTATTACCAGGGCCCGAGATTTACCGAAAATGTTCCGGGCATTCATTCCTTTGTAAGAATTCAAAGTGGCGGCGTTGATATCAAAAAAGGAATGGATGTCAATTCAGAAGACATGCTGAAAGTAGATTCATCTTTCTTTTCAGTTTTTTCATTTCCATTATTGAGCGGCAATCCCAAAACATGTTTATTAAATCCTTATTCCATCGTGCTTTCAGAAGACGAAGCCAAAAAACAATTTGGAACCACAGACGCGGTTGGAAAATCAATGATGATAAGAAATGACAGCACATTTGTTCCCTATTCAGTAACTGCTGTTGCTAAAAGATGTCCTCAAAATTCTTCGATTAAATTTGACATACTGCTTCCTTTTCGCCCTTCTCCGCAGGATTTACAATCAAGTGAAAACTGGTTCAATTTTTTTCTCAACACATTTGTTGTGCTGGATCCAAATGCGAATGTTGCGACAGTAGAAAAACAAATGCAGCAATTTTATGAGCGTGATTCCAAAGAAGCGCTCAAAATGATCACTGAAAAATATGGCGCAGTTTTCGGTAAAGCTGAATATGGTCTGCAACCTATGGCTGCCATGCATTTGAGCAAAGATTTTCCGCCAAACACCGGCCTTGTAGGCGCGAGTAATCCTGTATATTCCTATATTCTTTCAGGCATTGCCTTATTTATTTTATTGATTGCCTGCATCAATTTTGTAAACCTGACTGTTGCCCGTTCTTTAAAGCGCGCAAAAGAAATTGGCATCAGAAAAGTGGTGGGTGGCAACAGGAAACAATTGATGATTCAGTTTCTGAGCGAATCATTTATTTTATGTTTCATTGCTTTTTTGATGGCTTTAGGGATTGTGAAATTGGTGCTGCCGGTGTTCAATGATCTTTCTAACAAGGCCCTTTCGCTTTCGTATCTTTTTGATGCAAGACTGATTGCATTTTATATCGTTCTTTTTATAGTTACCAGTTTACTTGCAGGTTTTTATCCGGCGATAATTTTGTCTGGCTTCAACCCGGTGCAAACGCTTTACAGCCGTTTTACTTTATCCGGTAAAAATTATTTACAGAAAAGTTTGGTAGTGCTTCAGTTTGCACTTGCTTCATTTTTGATTTGCGCTACCATCATTATTTATTTACAATTTAATTTTTTGACGACAGAAAAATTAGGTTATGATGACAGCAATCTTGTGTTGGTCAATAAAGATTTAAGCCGCGATGAAGCAAAATTATTTAAGGAGCAGTTAATGAAAGACCCGGACATTATTGGTGTAGCGCCAAAGAATGGCGGCTATTGGGGCACACGCGCAAAAGTAAATGGCGATTCAACGATTGATTTTGCTTACGAAACGATTGATGAAACTTATTTGCCTTTGCTAAAAATTCCGCTTGTGGCCGGAAGAAATTTTTCAAAAGATCTTCCATCAGATTCTACACATTCCGTTTTGGTAAATGAATCTTTTGCGAAACAGGCCGGATGGAAAAATCCGCTCGGACAAGAAGTGAATTTCTGGATGAACAATAAAAAATTCACCGTGATTGGAGTGGTGAAAGATTATCACTTTGAAGCGTTAAGCAAAAAGATCGGTCCTCAATTATTTACCATGGATCCGGGAAATGGTTTTGGAATGGTTAATATCAGAATCCGGCCAAACACTGCTGGTTCTTCTCTTGCTTACATTCAAAAAACATTTAAAAGTTTATTCCCGCTCACTCCATACAGCTACTCATTTAAGCTGGATGAAAACAGGAAGAATTATGAAGCGGAAGCAAAATGGAAACAGATCATGTTGTTTGGCGCGATCCTTACGATTTTTATTTCCTGCATCGGATTATTTGGATTGTCGGTTCTTTCTGCCGAAAAAAGGACCAAAGAAATTGGCATACGGAAAGTATTAGGAGCATCTGTAGCAAGTATCATCACAACGTTATCAACCGATTTTTTAAAACTGGTGATTTTATCCATGTTAGTGGCAATACCCATTGCCTGGCTTGTTGCGGGAAAGTGGCTGGAAAATTATCCGTACCGGATTTCACTAAGCTGGTGGATGTTTTCAATTGCAGCATTAGTGGTGGTGCTGATTGCATTGGCAACAGTTAGTTTCCAGGCAATAAAAGCAGCCGTAGCTAATCCTGTTAAGAGCTTGAGAACCGAATAATGATTTGAAAATGAAATGCAACGTACATGTTTTCTAAATGAAAAAAAAATGCTTCAAAAAATATTTAAAAAATCAACGGGAGTTAGAATTGGATTTTCACGAAAAGGATGCATCACCAATAAATCTTTATCTCCGGTAACGATGCAGGAAGCATTTGATGCAACTGCTAATTCAAGAAATTTATTGTCTTTGGGATCCCGACATTCTGTTATTGTGTCTGATCTTTCAGAGAAGATTGCCAGTTCTTTAAATTCCTTTAGAGCTAATAATTTTTCTTCCGAAGAAATATACTTGTCAAATTTTGGACGTAACAAAACTTCAGTGAACTCATTGTATGTTTCAAGGCTTGCAAAAACACTTCCTTTCCTCACAGCCCTTTCAAACGCTTTTCTTGGTATAGAATATCTGAATATAAAAGCACTTACTAATGTATTCGTATCAATGACAAAGAAATTATTCCTCATTCAGCAGTTTTTCAAAAATTTCTTCCGTAAGGCCATTTTTTACAGCTTCATCACTGATTTTGTCGAGCAAGGCAAAAAATTCGTCTTCTTTCACACCACCGGAAAGAATGTCTATTTGTTTTTCAATATTTTTTTCAAGCTGACCTTTTATTTTAGAAGAAGATTCATT
>JAHEZB010000349.1 GCA_023251285.1 Chitinophagaceae bacterium
GGCGCAGGACGCGGAATGAGGGATTTTATTATGATCACTTTGGGAACCGGCGTTGGAAGCGGCATTATAGCCAATGGACAATTAATTTATGGCCATGATGGCTTTGCCGGGGAACTAGGGCATACGATTATTCGTCCCGGTGGCCGCCTTCACTGGGGCACCGGCATGAAAGGCAGCCTGGAAACGTATGCATCAGCAACAGGAATTTCAATAACAGCCAAAGAAATATTGGATGAAAGAGTTGGTGAACAAAGCCTTTTAAGAAATATTCCTCATGAAAAAATTACTTCAAAAAGAGTGTATGAAGCAGCCATACAGGGAGATTCTATTGCTAATGAAGTTTTTGAAATTACCGGAAAGATCCTAGGTGAAGCGCTGGCCAATTTTGTGATGTTCTCGTCACCGGAAGCGATCATTTTATTTGGCGGCGTTATCAAAGCCGGGAACCTTTTACTGGACCCGGTAAAAATACACATGGAGAAAAACCTTTTACCGATTTTTCAGAATAAAGTGAAACTATTGTTCAGTGAATTAAAAGAGTCGGATGCCGCGATCCTTGGGGCGAGCGCACTTGTTTGGGAAATAAAACCGGATGTATTGAAAAGAGTACCGGAAATGGAAAAATGACAATCACCGCTACGTTGTTTAATAATTTCAAATAATTTATGTAACAAATTCCTCCTGTTTGATCATATTTTATCATCTTTTTTTGGTGCTTTATAAAGCCGGGATTCACGTCGTTTCTTTTTGGAATAAAAAAGCAAAGCTGTGGATTTCGGGCAGAAGAAATGTTTTTGAAGAATTACAAACCGCTTTATCCTCTGTTCCAAATAAAAAGATCATCTGGATGCACAGCGCCAGCCTTGGCGAATTTGAACAAGGGCGTCCTGTTTTACAAAAAATAAAAGAAACGTTTCCCGATGTAACGATTGTCCTCACTTTTTTTTCTCCATCCGGTTATGAGATCGTAAAAAACAATAAAGATTTCAGGAATGTTTTTTACCTGCCGATGGATTCAACGGTTCATGCAAAAAAATGGGTGGATATTTTAAACCCATCTTTGGTTCTTTGGGTAAAATATGAATACTGGCATTATTATTTGCAGGAAATAAAAGAAAGGAATATTCCCTTACTCATGGTCTCTGGTGTTTACCGAAGCAACCAGGTTTTCTTTAAATGGTACGGTGGTTTTTATAAAAAGATGTTGGATTGTTTCACCCATTTTTTTGTTCAAAATGTGGATTCAAAACAGCATTTGCAAAAGATCATTCCCGCAGATAAAATTACTGTTACCGGCGATACCAGGTGTGACCGTGTGATCAATATCGCAGAAACCTTTACAGAAATCCCTGGCATTGCTGCGTTTTGTAAAAATGGAAAAGTGATCGTAGCTGGCAGTACGTGGGAAGATGATGAAGCAGAATGGACTCATTTTGTAAGAAACTATCCGCAAATAAAATTCATCATTGCGCCCCATGAAATTGATGAGGAAAATCTGGCAGAAGTGAAGAAGGAATTTGGAGGCATCTATTATTCTGACTGGATGAAAAAAGGACTACAGGCAACGGTGGAAAGACAACAAGCTACTGACGACGTGGAACCAAATTGTCTTGTTATTGATAACATAGGAATGCTTTCGCGGCTGTATTATTATGCAACGATAACGTATGTTGGTGGTGGATTTGGTGGTGACGGGCTACATAATATCCTGGAAGCTGCGGTTTATGGCAAACCGGTCATTTTTGGCCCTGAATATGACAAAAACTTTGAAGCAGAAGAATTGATTGATTCTACCGGCGCTATCAGTATAGAGAATGCGATTGAGCTGGAAAAAGTGGTCAATCGGTTATTAAGTAATCATGAAGAATTATCATCCAGAAGTGCTGCTGCAAAAAATTATGTTTACAAAAATGCAGGAGCGACGGAAAAAATTCTTTTATTTATCAGGAAAAATAACCTGCTTTAATTCGGTAAAATTAAAATTATGAATCCGGCTTAAAAGTTTCTCTGTTGGTTTTATAGAACATTCCGGTTTTTTTCTGTTTATACAAATTGGAAACTACCAAAAAGTATAAACCAAACATTAGAACCCCCACCCTTTCATCGCCTCTAAATCAAGCCTGGCGCATTCAAGTGGCGTTTTACCCTGGTATTCCTCCTGCTCGATAATGAAATATTTTGTTCCGGTTTTTCGGGCATAATCTATCACTTCTTTTACCGGAATTACACCTTTTGAAAGCAAGCTATTTTCGTATAGATTTCCATTTGCACCAGTGGTTTCCCTCTTCAATTCATTCTTTACATGCATCAGCAAAAACCTTCCGGGATATTTCTTTAAGTAATGCAAAGGCCTGCCGCCTGGTTCCCACATATTTCCAATATCCATTTGCTGGCCAACAAGATTTTTATCCACCGTCTGTAAAATGAGATCATACAAAACGGTCCCATCCAGGCTGTGGTTGAATTCATAACTTTCATTATGAAAAGCAAAATGAATTCCAGCCTTTTTACAAAGTTCTCCTGTTTTGTTAAACATGTCCATATAGTGCATGAAATCGTCTTTCGTTTTGCACAGACTTTCATCCACGCCCGGACTGATGAGATACTTCATTCCTACTGCCGCTGCATCTGTTATTGTTTGCTTCCATTCGTCAGTAAAATCATTGGCCGTTTTGTCCCATTGTTTGGCAGTAAGCGGACTATGGCCGCTTTCCATTTTTAAATTATTTTCCTTTAAAAGCTTTTTAAATTCCGGAATAGCATAACCGTAAAATTTTCCATCATGGTAGCCGGCGTGTTCCACATATTTATATCCCATCGCTGCCAATTTTTTTAATGTTCCTGCGGGATCTTTTTTCATATCATCTCTGACAGTATATAATTGAATACCGACAATAACCGATGCTTTTTCTTCTTTTAAAATTGATGGAAGCATGGAAACGCCTGCAAGAGCAAGGCTGCTGTTTTTAATGAACGTGCGACGGGAAGTTGTCATATAAATTTCGTTTAAAAGGATGATTAAAAGTATTAAAAAATTGTGGACAATTAGAAAATAGTACAATGAGAAAATGGAAAAATATTACTCTCTAAGCGTTCACACCGTTTGCAAGAGATGTCACCGCTCTAGAATATTCAGCTTTTCTTTAGATTCTTTCTCTTTCTTTGCAATAAATTATACTTAAAATGACGTTGTACGATTATGACCGGCATTTGCTGGAATGGATCAATCATAACAGAATTCCTTGCCTGGATAATTTTTTCAGGTTTCTTACAGATACTGCCGGTGGAACGGCTGTGGCAATTGCTGTCATTGTTATTATTTATGGATTTATCCAAAAAACGAACTTTCTGAAATTCAGAAAATACCAGGTAGCATTTGCATTTTCTGTTAACGCAATTATTATCAATATTCTGAAATATACGGTGAACAGGCCGCGCCCATTTCAAGTAGATCAATATATTGAAAAATTAACAGGCGCTGGAAGTCCTTCCTTTCCCTCGGGACACACCGGCGATGTAGTGGTGGTAGCACTTTCCATGTGTTTGTTGTTTCCGCGCCCAACGTGGTTACTTACCATCATCTGGATATGGGCGATATTTGTGGCTTATTCCCGAATGGCGCTCGGCGTTCATTATCCAAGTGATATATTGGGTTCGGTTGTGATCAGTTTTATCGTCGCTTTTGCTTCTCAAAAAATTTTTAATAAAATAACCATCAGTGAAAATAATAAGCTGCCTGGAAGAAATTGACAGAGAGATATTGCTTTTTATCAATGGTCATCACAGTTCTTTCTGGGATTCAGTCATGTGGTTCGCGAGCAGCATTACCGGTTGGTTTCCTTTTTATGCATTTATTATTATTGTATTGATTGTAAAATTCAAGAAACAAAGCTGGTGGCTGCTTATTTTAACTCTTCCATTAATATTATTAAGCGATCAGCTTTCTTCATCGGTCATCCGCCCTTTGGTGATGCGGCCAAGGCCAAGCCACA
>JAHEZB010000350.1 GCA_023251285.1 Chitinophagaceae bacterium
AGATAGAAAAGCATATTATCGAAATCGCTTTTGAAAGCGGCTTTGTACAACCCAAAGTTCCTAATGTAAGGACAGGAAAAAAGATTGCTGTTATTGGTTCGGGTCCGGCCGGAATGGCAGCAGCAACCCAGTTAAATTCTGCCGGTCATTCGGTTACTATTTTTGAAAGAGATGATCAACCAGGAGGATTATTGCGCTATGGAATTCCGGATTTCAAATTGGAAAAATGGGTTGTGGAGAGAAGAATAAACGTCATGAAAGAAGAAGGCGTTGAAATAAAATGCAATGCGAATGTTGGCGTGAATATCAGCATCAACGACCTTTTGAGAGAATATCATGCGATTGTTTTAGCTGGCGGTTCCACCATTCCAAGAGACCTTAACATTCCCGGGAGAGAACTGAAAGGAATTCATTTTGCAATGGATTTTTTGAAACAACAAAATAAAAGAGTCTCTGAAAAAGAAATAGCAAATGAAGCAATTCTTGCAACAGGAAAAAATGTAGTTGTAATTGGCGGTGGCGATACCGGAAGTGATTGTGTAGGCACTTCCAATCGCCAAAAAGCGTGTCTGTTACCCAATTTGAACTGATGCCGATGCCGCCAAAAAGCCGTACGCCTTTCATGCCCTGGCCAACCTATCCGATGATTTTAAAAACGACCAGCTCCCACGAAGAAGGTGCAAACCGCCATTGGGCAATTGCTACAAAGGAATTTATAGGTGATGGGAACGGAAATCTGAAAGCATTAAAAATTGTAGATCTTCAATGGAAATTTACAGAAGAAAATAGACCGGCGCAATTTGTAGAAGTTCCGGGAAGTGAATCTGAAATTCCTTGTGAACGCGCATTTCTCGCGATGGGATTTTTGCATCCTCAACATGAAGGTTTATTAAATCAGCTCGATATCGAGCTGGATCAAAGAGGAAATGTAAAAGCAACAGAAAAAGAATTTCATACGAATATTGCGAAAATATTTTCTGCCGGTGACATGCGGCGCGGACAATCTTTGGTTGTTTGGGCGATTTCAGAAGGAAGAGAATGTGCAAGAAAAGTAGATGAATATTTGATGGGATATTCGTTGTTGCCGACAAAAGATCAGAATATTTTGCACCAGGTGATGTAATTGTTATTATAAAAGAGAAAATTCGATTATTCATTTGTTTGCTGAAATGAACAGATGCGTTTTTATTTCGAATCAGATTTCGCCAAAAATGCCCTGATCCTTGTTCCCACATTTTCCCTGATATTTTCATAAAAAAGATTGTAATCAGCAATATGAAAATTTTTTGTTTTTAAAAAAATGCTTCCTAAGAATTTGGGCTTGTTTACCCATAAAACATTTCCATGTATTTGAGCATTTACAAGGCCTGGAATGACCTTATTAAAATTTCGAAGCACGCCACCTTTGTTTAAAGATGCGGGTGCAAAAGCAGTATCCATCGTCCAGGTTAAAGGATTTATTACATATGCTTTTAAGGTTTCTTTTTCAATATAAGGCGCTACATATCCACGCTGAAAAGTTCGCCAGCTTACAAAACATCCGGTTTCAGTAGAATCGATACACGGCTTTAATTGTGTAAAATAATTTGTAAAAACAGGGAGTCCGATTATATAAGCGCAAACCAGCTGTTTTTGCAAAGCTTTTCCTTCAAAAAATTCCTTTAATAATCTCCCTGCCATCCATGTTCCCTGGCTGTGTGATGCAATAATAATTGGACGACCGTTGTTGTAATTTTTTAAATAAAACTCAAATGCGTTTCTAACGTCCTTATAAGCCAAATCCAAAGCTGCTTCAGCAGAATCTTTATATTTTGTATAAAAAGCATTGAGATTTGCCTGCCGGTAACGTGGAGCAAATACCCGGCAGTACCGGTTGAAAACGCTTGCCTGGTAAAGGATGGAGCCATTATCTGTTTTTTCATTTATGCGTGCATCGTTTATCTCTGCATTCCAACCGTCAGGCTTTTGCCGCTCTGTATAAGATGTCGGGTAAATAAAAAAAACATCACCAAGAGTATCTTTTTTGCGGTCTTTTAAACCACGCGGCACATTATCAGATGGGTTATTTTTAAATGGAGAAGCCGCCCAATAATCCGCATTACTATAATCAGGAACTTCTGTTTTGTTTTTAAATTCATAATTGATAGCCTGCCCGGATATTTTATGTGAGCATGAAATCATTAACGAAAAAGAAAAAAACAGGAGAATTAAAATAATACGTTTAGATAAAAATTTTTGTTTGTAAATTGACATCTGCTAAGCTACATTCGCTATTTTAAATTTTAAAACTTTAAAGCAATGACCATACCAGTAGTTGACCTCTCTGACTTCACCGCGGGAGACCGGAAACTAAAAGATTCGTTTGTGCAGAAGCTTGGAAAAGCGTATGAAGAAGTAGGTTTTGTGGCTGTGAAAAATCATGGTATTCCTGACGAACTCATTGCGGATTTATATCAATACGTGCAGGAATTTTTTTCCCTTCCTTCTGACAAAAAAAGAAGCTACGAAATTCCGGAACTTGCAGGCCAAAGGGGCTATACTTCTTTTGGAAAAGAACATGCAAAAGGAAGCGACGCGCCTGATTTGAAAGAGTTTTTTCAATATGGACAAACGGTTCCTGAAAACCATCCATTAAAGCCCGAATATCCGGATAATGTAAGTGTAGCAGAGGTTGCAGGGTTTAATGAAACTCTTTTTAAAGCATATCGTGCTTTCGAAAAATCGGGAAAATCGCTGTTGCAGGCCATTGCTCTTTATCTTGGGCTAGATGAACATTATTTTGACAACCAGGTTGAAGAAGGCAATTCAATTTTACGTGCCATTCACTATCCGCCAATAACTGTTGAGCCGAAAAGCGCCATTCGTGCCGAACAGCATGAAGATATTAATTTAATTACGCTGTTAGTCGGCGCTTCCGCAGGCGGGCTTGAAATTCTTACAAAACAAAACGAATGGATTCCGGTTACTTCTTTGCCCGAACAAATTGTAGTAAATGTAGGCGATATGCTGCAGCGTCTTACCAATAATCAACTAAAAAGCACGACTCACAGAGTTGTAAATCCACCTCGCGAATTATGGCATACTTCCAGGTTTTCGATTCCTTTTTTTCTTCATCCGAAATCCGCAATGGATTTATCTGCACTCGAAAATTGCGTGGATGAAAAACATCCAAAGATTTTTGAAGACATTACCGCGGGAGAATACCTGGATGAGCGTCTAAGAGAAATAGGATTGAAGAAATAATTAATTAGCTGATTAGCTAATTAGCTGGTTGGCTAATTAATAAAACTCTATTTTTTCATGGTACTGCACAGGCATATTCCTTTTTTAAAAGCTGTTTTTTATTATACCATTTCTGCTTTCGGCGGCCCGCAGGGACATCTTGGTATGATGATAAAAACATTTGTAGAAAGAAGAAGGGATGTTACCAAGGAAGAATTAATGGAGTACGTAGCATTTTGTCAGCTTTTGCCGGGAGCCTCTTCCACACAAACGATCACACTTATCGGCTACAAACGCGGTGGGGTGCCGCTTGCTGTGCTCACGCTGCTGATTTGGATTTTTCCTGCCAGTATCCTGATGGGAATTTTTTCTTTTTTATTTTACTATGTCAAAACATATCACGTAAATCTAAACCTGTTTACGTATATACAACCAATGGCTGTTGGCTTTATTGCTTTCGCGGCTTTTAAAATGTATAAGGTTTCCGTTAAAAATAATATCACCTTTTTTGTGATGGTTGGATCTGCAATCGGTACTTATCTTTTTTTCAAAACGCCTTGGGTTTTCCCGGTTTTGATTATTCTTGGCGGCGTAGTTACCAATTTTAGCAACCGGCGCTATCCGGAAAAAGACAATATTAAACCACGGCATATCAAATGGACAAACATCTGGTTATTCATCCTGATTTTTATGATCGTCGGTTTTTTGAGCGAAACAGCCCGCAAACAAAACTGGGAGCATAAAAGAGCGTATAACCTGACAGAAAATG
>JAHEZB010000351.1 GCA_023251285.1 Chitinophagaceae bacterium
GCTACATAATCTCCTGTATTTTTAAAATAAAGTTTATCCACTCTGCCTTCCACTCTTGCACTTACAGAAGAAAGCTTGTCTTGGTTAAAATTTAGTGTACCTGTTAACACCAATTTGTCACCAATGCTTTCTTTTCCTACTGTGTCCGTCTGAATATTACCAAGCCTGATTTGCTCCGCGCTCAATTGAACCTGCGTTGTATTATTTGCATTCAAGCTCATGTTTGTTTTGCGCACTGCAATCAGTTTCATGCCACAGATGGGACAATTGCCCGGATGGTCTTCGTGTACCTGGGGATGCATGCTGCAGGTATAATACACGTCTTTATTTGCTGTTGACGTTGTAACTGCTTCTTTTTTTTGTTCTTTGCATGATGAAATTAAGAAAGTGGCAAGCAAAGCTCCACAAAGTACCAGCAGTACAACCGTCCGCCTAAGACGGAAAGGACGATGCGACGAAACACTTTTGCGCGGTTTAAAATATTTATTGAAACTATTTTTGTTCATACTATTTATTTTGATGCTGTTTGAATAAAACTTTCACTGTCTATTAAATACTGTGCATTTGCGGCAACGCTATCAGTAGCATTTAACCCTGAAAGTATCTGCACTTTATCGGCTGTGCGAATGCCAGTTGTTATTTTATGAGCCATAAAACCACCGTCCGATTTAACGAATGCCACATTATTCATGCCCAGTGTGAGCACAGCTGACTGCGGCAACCACAAACCTTGCTTGCTTCCTGTAATAATATTTGCCATTACCTGGCTTCCAATGGTAAGCATATCCATATTATTGAAGTACACCCGTGCTGTAAGGGTTTTACTGTTGTCCCGGAAGAAAGGTTCAATAAAATCAATATTTCCTTTAATAATTGCTGACGTGTCCGTTTCAGGTATGATTTGGACTGCATCCCCTTTTTTTATGACTGATTGTTGATTTGGAAAAATTTGAAGTGCTACCCACGCTTTATGATGATTCATTATCATAAAGAGTGGTTGTCCTTTGTTTACATACATCCCTTCTTTTAGCGATAGCTCCTGTGTTACGGGTGCTGTATTGCTCATTTCAGTTTCATTCGTATTATCACTCATACCTGCATCATGAACATGACCGCTATAGTTGCTGTAAATAGTTACGCTATAGATTGGTTTTCCTGTTGCCACTACTTTATTCAGTTCAGTAGAACTCATGCCAAGTAATAATAATTTTTGCCTGGCTGCATTAATGAAAGAAGTGTTTTGCGCATCGTTTTTTAACAGGAATAATAAATTTTCCTGTGCCGTCAATAATTCAGGTGAATAGATTTCCGCTACTTTCTGCCCTGCTTCTATTTTTTGGAAGCGGTACCGCAAATACAACTTTTCAATACGTCCTGAGACTCTTGCAGAAATGGTACCCGCGGCCCTTGTATCGGCTTCAATAGTACCATACACTTTTACAGGAATATTCACGCTGTTGTGCTGTGGTGTTGTAACCGGAAGGGATGCTACTACAAACTCATTCGTTGGTTTAAGCAAGGTTTCAAGATCAATGTTATTTAAAGCAATTGGCTTCGCATTCTTTTTAATCAGCTTCATGCCACAGATGGGGCAATTGCCGGGATGATTTTCATGCACTTGCGGGTGCATGGAACAAGTATAAACATCGTTTGAAGCAAAAGTAATTTCTGTCTTATTTGTTGATTTACTGTTGCACGCTTCTATGAAGAAAACAACAACCGTTACCATTAAAATACAAATCAATATTTTCTTTTTCATGTTAATCATTTAATTGTAAAAAATCTTTCAATCTTATAAATCCTGGTTCAGGCATTTTATTTTATTTCCAACAATTTTTCCAAATCAACCTGTATACTTAAAAGCTGCTGCAGTTGATTAAGGTATTCCAATTGTGTGTTGTTTAATGTTTCCCACGCATCATAGAGCTCAAACAACTCTTCTGTGTTTTGTTCGTAAGCCAACAAATTGCTTTGGTAATTTTTTCTAAGAGCAGGTAAAATGTTATTCTCAAATAAGGTAACCTGTTTTTTCTTTGCTGCAATATCCTGCTGCATTTGATAGGCGGCACCTGAATATTCATTTGCCATTGCTGCTTGTTGTTCCTGCAGTGATTGTACCTTGAAACGTAAGCTTTCAATGTTTGCTTTATTCGCTCTGGTTGACCAGTTCATTGGAATTTTTACCATGCCCATAGCGGTAAACAGGGTGGGAGCATTACCGTAACGCATCATATGTGAAAATTGTATTCCAAACTGTGGCTTCGTGCTTTGTCTTTCTATATCCTGCTTCAAATAGGTAAGCTGAATGTTTTGATTAACGGCTTTTATATCGCTGCGGTTATTATAAAATAACGTGCTATCAAAAACCATTGTTGAATAATCTTTAATAGTATAATTGGTATCAACTGAAAAAGTTGTGAGCTTATTGCGGTTCATCAGGGTATTTAATGCAATGTTTCTCTGACTGATTTCGTTCTGCAATTCTACCCGCATATTTTCTATATTGCCAAGCGATGCTTTTGCTTTGTAATAAGCGCTTATTTTGCCCAAGCCATTTTTATATCTTGTTTCTGCATCGGTAATCATAAACTGTAGCAGTTTTTGATCATCAGCAAGCACTGCTAACTTTTTTTCAATTACAATCCATTCATAGTAATTTTTTTTTGCGGCAGCAAAGAGGTTGTTTAAAGCGGCTTCTTTATTTTCTTTTGTTACCGAAGACATGGCTTTCATATAGGCTTCGTTGGCATCATTGTATTTTTTGTTGGGGAACATTTGCTCAACACCAATCATGTAACTTCCCATTCCGCCCTGGGCAGGCATGCTGCCGTCTGCTTTTGTCCCGTTCCAGAGTCCTGTATTATAAGGCGTCATCCATAAACCGGCTGAAACCTCTGGCGGCATCCAGTTTCTCGCTCCCTTTGCTGCTGCATCCAGCGATTGAAGCTCTGCATCATACATTCTCAATGAAGGATATGATTGTTGAACGCTATCTAAAATATCGTCCAGTTTTAAAATTTTCTGTGCTTGCAGGTTAGTCCATAAAACAAAAGAAAAGCCTAATAACAAAATAATTTTTTTCATGATTAATATTTATTTTTTACAACAATTATTTCCTTCCTGAACCGGCGGACAAGGAACATTTCCATAAGAACAAAAAACACAACAGTCGCCCGGTTTAGGCTTTAATATTGTTTTACACTGCTTGCATTCATAATAGTATTGGCAAGCATTTGTGGGCATAAATTCTTCTTTGCGATAGCCGCATTGAGGACATGTTATGATTGATTGAATTTGTATTTTCATAATTAATTTTTTATCTCAGGTACTTGAATCTTTCCAAACTTTTTCAACTCGTATTCTTTACTCATCAGGAAAATAAGTGGCATTACCAGTAGTACATAAATGGCTGATGTGATGACACCACCGACCATGGGCAGTACAATCGGCTTCATTACATCGCTGCCAACGCCATTGCTCCATAAAATAGGAACCAGGGAAAATAGTGAAACACTTACTGTCATTATAATTGGCCGCAATCTTTTGGTAGCTCCGCTTATGGTATATTGCCGGAGTTCATTCTTCGTGATGGTATCTCCTGAATTTCCTTTTTTGGCAATGAGTTGCTGCATGGCATCATTCAAATAGATGACCATCACAACATTGATTTCTACAGCAAGGCCGAATAGTGCAATAAAACCAACTGCTACAGCCACCGACAGGTTTACACCCCAGAAATAAATAATGTAAGCGCCGCCAATCAACGCAAAAGGAAGCGAGATTAAACTCAACAATGCTTCACGCGCCGAATGAAAGGCGAAATACATGCTGAAAAAAATAATCACTAGTACTATTGGCAAAATCAGCTTTAATGTTCGTTCACTGCTGATCAGGTTTTCATATTGTCCGCTCCAGTCAATAAAAAATCCTTTGGGCATTTTACCTATAGCATTGTTCAATTTTTGTTGTGCTTCTTTGACAGTGCTACCC
>JAHEZB010000352.1 GCA_023251285.1 Chitinophagaceae bacterium
TCTTTTCTTTTCATGGCCTGGATATGTTCATTGATGCTGGTGCAGGTTCCAAACCATTTTATATCATTGGCGTCACTTTGTGAAGCGATCACGTTTACCTCAAACCAGTCAAGAGCCGCATTATTGTTAAACAGCCTGATAGAAATAGTAAATCCTTTTGTGTCATTAGTGCCATCCAGCCATCTCCTCAGCAGCCTTATTTTATCTGCCGGATGTAGCCGGCTGAGAATTGTTTTTATTTGTAGATCTTTTCTGTCAACGCCGAAGTACTGCAAAACCTTTTGGTTGGCAAACGTTATTTCACCTGCGACATTCAAAGTCCAGATCATTTCCGGAGAAGTTTCCGCTAAGTACTGAAAGCGTTCTTTTTCACTTTTTGCAATTTCTTTTGCCTTCAACAATTCCTTTTCATAAAGATTGCGTTGGGTAATATCCGTAATTACTATATTGGCCGCCTGCAGGTTTCCATCCTTGTCAAAAATTCCATTACCACTTAATAAACCCGGAAAACTCGTGCCATCCTTTTTTGTGATTTCATAATTGAATTCTTTGACGTTACCATTGATGGTAAGCATCGGACGAAAGAACATTTCATAATGGATCAGTCCTCCTTTGGAAAGAAGTTCAGGAAACTTTTTCCTGTATAAAATTTCTTCTTCATTGTAACCGAGCCAGCTCAGTAAAGTTCGGTTAAGCCGGATGATGGTACCATCTGGTAACATCGATAAATACCCGCTCGGAGCATTCTGATAAATAATCTCCGTATCAACAAGGGAAGCTAATAGATCGCGATCAGGAAAGTCTTCCACGGATGTAAATTATTTTAAGAAGTTTTTAATGGCACTGATGGTTTCCTGCGGCTCACTGATGTGCGGACAATGACCCGTTGCCCGCATCAGGTACAATGTATTCTGAGGTGTGTTTTCTTCTACAAATTTTCCGATTTGTTCGGGCGCAATAATATCCTCCCTGCACTGAAGCGTAAGGCTTGGAACTTTTACGTGTTTAAGATCAGACCTGTTGTCAGAAAAAAATGTGGTTCTTGCAAAGCTCCTGGCGATTTCCGGATCGGTGGTGCAAAAACTGGTGGTGAGAAATTCACCTAACTCCGGGCGGCTTGCATTTCCCATAATGGCAGGAGCCATAGCACTGGACCAGCCGAGATAATTGCTGTCCATAAACTCAAAAAGGTTTTCCAGGTCACTTCTTTCAAATCCACCCGTGTAACCTTCATCATTCAAATACCGTGGCGAGGGACCAATAAGGATCAGTTTTTCAAAATATTCAGGATTCTTATTCGCGGCGAGAATGCCAATCATGCTGCTTACTGAATGTCCCACAAAAATTACATTACGCAGGTTCAGCGCTTCACAAATGTCCAAAACATCTTCAGCATAACCTTCGAGTTCACTATATTTTTGCGGGTCAAAAGCAGAAAGATCCGATTTTCCGGCGCCTACATAATCGAACAAAATGATTTTATAGTCATCTTGAAACGCGTCAGTAATAAATTGCCATGAATGCTGATCGCACCCAAAACCATGAGCAAACATCATCGGTTGAGTGCCCTTTCCACTTATTTTTACATTATTTCTTTTAAGGATAGATTTCATTAAACAAACTTTTTAACAGTAGGAAACTAAAACGAATATCGGAAAAAAACTTCAGAGTCCGGCCGCAACAGCCGTCTCCCTGGACGAAAGGAACGGCAGAGCCGGTCGAAACACGCCTTCGACAAGCCCAGGCTGACACTGTTCTTAATTTTAGTGTTTGAAGATTATTAAGTGCTGTCATGCTGAGCTTGTCGAAGCACTGTCATGCTGAGCCTGTCGAAGCACTGTCGAAGCGCTGTCTGTCATGCTGAGTCTCGCGAGATGAGCATGTCGAAGCCGCGCAGTGGTTCGTGACACACGAAACACATTTTAATCCGGTTAGTAGGAAGTATAATCTGTCATGCTGAGCTTGTCGAAGCACTGTCATGCTGAGCTTGTCGAAGCACTGTCATGCTGAGCTTGTCGAAGCACTGTTCTTAATTTTGGTTTCCAGAGGTGACACCTTTTCAAAAAGGTGTCACCTCTGGAAACCAATAATTTACCTTACCAGGCACATGTTCCCGGGAATGCATAGCTATCACCCGGGCATCTCTTGAAAGCATTTAAACGTCTTCGTTTTCAGCTTTGAAAGGAAAATCAATTTGTGTATTTGATGATTTTTTGCAAACGCGTTTGTTTGTCGGGCAAAACAACAATGATTAAATATACTCCTGCCGGAAGTTGCGATATATCAACGTCTTGGCGGTTCATCCCTTTGCCTACAAAAGAAGCGTATTGCTTAACCGTTTTACCATGGCTATCAATAATAGAAAACTTTCCAGTTCCCGGTACTGTTGAAGAAAGCATAACCAGTACGCCGGAAGAAGTTGGATTCGGATAAATTGAAAATACAAATTTGTCATACCCCTTCACCTCAGCAATATTTGAATACCTCGCACTTCCATCCATTAACAGCATCTTTATACGGTAGTACGACCACTCATTAAAGTCATTATTATCCGGCAGTTTGTATTTTTCTTTTATCTTACTTCCCTGTGCCCAAACAAAATTTACCTTTTCAAAATGCAGGCTATCTCCAAGTGATCGTTCCACATCAAAAGAATTACTGTTAAACGTATTCGTAGTTTTCCACTGAAGGCCCACCACCTCGTTATTTGCACGCTCCCCTGTCAGCAATAATGTTGATTTCAGATTTAGCAACGGGCACATTTTGTCCGCTTCCTCAATCGCCGTTTTTATATCATATCCCGGCATTACCGGCCTATTGCTAAAGTCCGGTTTCGCCGGCATTTTAATAGTTGGCATTCCCAATTTAGGAATTTGAACCAGTAGTCTGAGTTGAGCTGCCGGATCTGAAGAAATATTTTTTGCGGTCTGCGCGTTTACTCCCTGCCCGATACAGACAGACGCGAACAGCCATAGTAAATTATTTATTTTCATAAAAAATAAATTTTAGTTTTTAAACGCTCATAGGTTTAAGAATAATCCCGGTTAAAACTTATAATCAGAAAGGGGCGTTCTTTGAGAAATCCCAACCGTATGAAGAAGTAATACCGGGTCCACCACTTGCGGTTTGAGAAATTAGCGTCCATCTAATTCTAGTCGGGATCAACGAGAGGCTTATCGTTTGAATAGTTTCCCCATTAGAAGCACCTTCCTGCACTGAGCTTATCGATACATTTTGCATATCAATTTTATAAAATGCGAATGAAGTTCCACCAGAAGATTTGGTTAATACCAATTGAACGTCGCTCAATATTTTACCCTGCAACATTGCTGAGCGGAAGTCTATAGTAGCAAGGGATAGAGGAATTATCGCCTGAAATGGGGAAAGAGAAGTTTTACATCCCCCGACGGATGTACTACTGGTGGAAGTTGTCCCACATCCTTGTAAACCGTCCGAATAGGAAAAGACGCTGATTTGATCATGATAGAGAACATCAGTTACACCCCCGTTAAAATTATATCCGGAGGCGATAACCCGCATGTACATATTGGTTTGCGAAAGTGCCCGGGTTGCAAAAAACAATAATGGCAAAATCAGGAGAGAGTAATGTAACTTTTTCATACTACTTGTTTTTATTTTAATTAAAATGAAATACCGGTTCGTTTAGACGGATACCAAATAATACAGGGCAAGAAGTAAGTGGCTAAAAAGTGCTTTTAATCAGGTTAAAGCTTAGATAGGTTAGGCGGCTTTGATAAGATATAAATCAAAACTAAATAAAAAACATTTACAAATAAAGAAAATATTTTTCATGTATTCCTGCAAGAAGTTTATGTTGAATAAAAAGAATTATTGGGTAAGAAAATTAATTTTCTCTTCTTTGTTGGTTTGGCCCATCGCGCCTTGGTTCGTGGCAGACGAAACACATGTTAATCCGCGCCTTGGTTCGTGGCACACGAAACACATGTTAATCCGGTTAGTACGAAGTG
>JAHEZB010000353.1 GCA_023251285.1 Chitinophagaceae bacterium
TTGGGTGGTTTATTTATTATCCTTAAAGCCGTTTTTGCACCGGAAGCACTTGCCAATAGTTTTGAAATGGAAAAAACCATTGAAATCCTTACTGGTTTCAGTCTGGGTGCAGAAAGTATCGCTTTGTTTGCCCGTGTTGGTGGTGGTATTTATACCAAAGCAGCTGACGTTGGAGCAGATTTAGTAGGAAAAGTAGAAGCCGGAATTCCGGAAGATGATCCGCGCAATCCCGCTACCATTGCAGATAACGTAGGTGATAATGTAGGTGATGTTGCTGGTATGGGCGCTGACCTTTTCGGCTCTTATGTGGCTACTATTTTGGCAACGATGGTTTTGGGAAGAGAAACAATTTCCGCTGATGCGTTTGGTGGAATGGCTCCGATATTATTGCCCATGCTGATTGCTTCTATGGGAATTATATTTTCTATTATAGGGACATTTTTTGTAAAAATATCCGACAGCGCAGGCTTGCATACATCCGTTGTACAAAAGGCACTGAACCTGGGAAACTGGGGAACGATTGTTATTACAGCGATTGCTGCTTATTTTTTAGTGATGTGGCTGCTGCCTGATACGATGACTTTAAGAAACTATGAGTTCACAAAATATGGCGTGTTTGGAGCGATCATAGTGGGTTTGGTAGTAGGAACTTTGATCAGTTTTATTACTGAATTTTACACCGCAATGGGCAAAAGGCCGGTACTCACGATTGTACGTCAATCCTCTACAGGCCACGCTACCAATATTATTGGCGGACTTGCAGTAGGAATGGAAAGTACTTTGTTTCCGATTTTGGTGTTGGCTTCGGGAATTTATTTATCTTATTATTGTGCAGGTTTATATGGAGTAGCGATTGCGTCTGCCGGAATGATGGCAACTACTGCCATGCAATTAGCCATTGACGCTTTCGGTCCAATTGCAGATAATGCAGGTGGTATCGCAGAGATGTGCGAATTGCCAAAAGAAGTGCGTGAAAGAACCGACATCCTGGATGCAGTTGGAAATACAACAGCAGCTACCGGAAAAGGTTTTGCAATCGCATCAGCAGCATTAACTTCTCTTGCTTTATTTGCCGCGTTTGTAGGTATTGCAAAAATTGATGGCATTGATATTTATCGTGCTGATGTATTGGCCGGGTTATTTGTTGGCGCCATGATTCCATTTATATTTTCTTCTCTTGCAATTCGCGCAGTGGGCGAAGCTGCCATGGCGATGGTAGAAGAAGTGCGCAGGCAATTCCGTACCATTCCGGGAATTATGGAAGGAAAAGGTAAACCGGAATATCAGAAATGCGTGGCGATTTCAACGAACGCTTCTATTCGCAAAATGATGTTGCCGGGAGCAATTGCGTTGCTTTCACCGGTGATCATCGGGTTCATTTTTGGCCCCCAGGTTCTTGGAGGATTTCTTGCCGGCGCAACAGTAAGTGGTGTATTGATGGGAATTTTTCAAAACAATGCCGGTGGTGCATGGGATAATGCCAAAAAATCTTTTGAGAAAGGCGCTTTGATCAATAACGAAACTCATTACAAAGGATCTGAGCCGCATAAAGCTTCTGTAACAGGCGATACTGTTGGTGATCCGTTTAAAGATACTTCAGGCCCCAGCATGAATATCCTGATTAAATTAATGAGCATTGTTTCATTGGTAATTGCCCCTACCCTGGCACATAATTTTCAAAATAAAATAAATACAGAGCGCCAGGAAAAAATCAGAACGTTGACCAACATGAACACGCTATCTGCAGAAAGTGTTCAAAATAAAAATGTATGGACATTAACTACACCTCCCGGAACAGACAATGCTTCAAGCGAAAGAGAGATCAAAAAATTCATTGATGTTTTGGAACAAGATAACCTGGTCAAAGCAAATACTTTTTCTGTTGCTGTTGCCAAAGGAGAACTGTATATTGACGGGCAAATACAGCCGGAATCAGTAAAAAATAAATACAATAGTTATATTCAGAAAACCGGTGATTTTATTACCAAAGAATCGAAGCAATAAAGATAGCTATTAACTTTTTTTGAAAATGAAGAACCGGATGGTTCTTCATTTTTTTTTAAATGAATTTCACGCCTCTTTCAGTAAAACAACAAATAATGGAAATTTACATTTTCCAGGTTTTAATTGTAAAAAATAATCATTAAAATAAAAGCTTATCATTACTTTCATCTTATCAAAAAAATTACGATGAATATAAAATACAGTTTGTTTTTACTCGCCAGTACTCTGATATCCTGCATGGCACAACAAAAAGAAGAAAAGCCAAAACAAATTCCCATTGCCGGTACATGGAAACTTATCACCGGAACATTGATAGAAAAAGGAGATACAACCGTTACAGATTACACCAAAAACATCTCATTTATTAAAATCATAAATGACAATCATTTTGCTTTTTTACAACACGATCTCGATAAAGGAAAAGATTCTGCAAAAGCTGTCTACGTTTCTGGTGGCGGCGCTTATTCTTTGAAGGATAGTAGTTATACCGAACACCTGGAATATTGCAGCGACAGGCAATGGGAAGGAAATGATTTTAATTTTACCATTAATATTCATCATGACACACTCACTCAAAAAGGAATTGAAAAAGTGGAAAGTGCCGGTGTGAACAGGCTGAATATTGAGAAATATGTGAGGCTGAAGAATTAAGACGTTCAATGTTAATCAAAGTTCTTTCTTCAGAATTTCATTTACTTCATCAGCATTATTCATTAATAATAAATGACCGCCGCCATGAATAATGTACTCGGGATCTTTAATATACTTTATAGGAAAAATATGGTCGTTAGTTCCATGGATATGAACCACATTTTGAGGGCTCCATTCATTCTTCCAGTTTACAATTTCATGAAGGGCAAAATCAGTGTATTGCTGGTTAATATTTTCACGATATTCTCTTAATAATTGTTTTTGTTCCTTGCTTTCAACTCCGAGATTATAATTTTCTATTGGTTCCAGAAATTTGAACGGACGTAAGGGAACAATTTTTGTCAAATGTAGCGCAGCAGCAAGTTTCATGAACAATGGAAGTTCATAGCGGTTCCGGATACTCGAAATTAAAATAACCTTTTCCACGGGAATCAGTTTTGCAATTTCAATCGCCATCATTCCCCCAAAAGATAAACCGATAAGTATGGGATTTGGATAAAGAATTTCTTTTGCCAATCTTTCCGCATAAGAGGCAAGTGTTTCATCTTTTTCAGGGACTTTCCACAGAATGAAGTGAACGTCATTATCTCCAAAATCGAGTTTTGAAAAAACACGCTCATCTGCGCCGAAACCACTTATGATATAAATGTGTTTCATTCAGCGAAATTAATTAACAAAAACCCGTCCTACTTCTTCGGCAAAACATAATTCTCCACGTCTTCAGGAGTAATTGTTTTGCCGGACAGAATGATCAATCTTTCTACTACGTTTCTAAGTTCCCGCACATTTCCTGTCCATTTATATTTTTGCAAAAGATCAACAGCTTTTTTATCAATCGCTTTTTTGGGTTGTCCATATTCAGCTGCCACATCTTCGAGAAAACGATCAATCAACAAAGGAATATCCGAAGCACGTTCATTCAAAGTAGGCACATGTAAAATAATTACTCCAAGCCGGTGATATAGATCCAGTCTGAAATTTTTATTTTCTACTTCTTTTAAAAGGTCTTTATTGGTGGCAGCTATCACACGTACATCTACATTGATATCCCTGTCGGCGCCCACTCTTGTAATCTTTCCTTCCTGCAACGCCCGCAAAACTTTTGCCTGTGCGTTTAGGCTCATATCACCGATCTCATCCAAAAATAAAGTACCTCCACTGGCTTGTTCAAACTTTCCGATGCGTTGTTTTACAGCAGATGTGAAACTTCCTTTTTCGTGTCCAAACAATTCACTTTCAATTAACTCTCCCGGAATCGCTGCGCAGTTTACTTCTACCATTTGTCCATTTGCACGGGCACTTTTT
>JAHEZB010000354.1 GCA_023251285.1 Chitinophagaceae bacterium
CAAAAGAAGAAAAAGCGCAGGAAGAAATGCCCGGGCTTATTGCAGAAAAAAATATCAGCAATACCGAACACAATTATTATCTGATCGAAGGTGAGGAAGAAATTCAGGATTTAGTAAAAAGGCTATTACCAGAAAAAGAAATTTCTTTTGATATAGAAACCACCAGCATTGATGCGAATGATGCGGAATTGGTAGGATTAAGCTTTGTAGTAAAACCGGCTGAAGGATATTATATTCCCATGCCGGCAGATGAAGAAATAACACGAAATCTTCTTTTGCTTTTTAAACCAATATTTGATGATGAATCGAAACTTTGGATCGGCCAAAATATCAAATACGATTTGCTTGTTTTGAAATGGTATGGAGTTGAATTGAAAGGAAAATTCTTTGATACGATGCTTGCCCATTATGTGATAGAAAGTGAAGGACGCCGCAATATGGACTTGTTGAGCGCTCAATATCTCGGTTACCTTCCGATTGCTATTGAAGAAATGATTGGCAAAGGAAAAAACCAGGTAACGATGCGGGAAGTGGAAATAGAGAAAGCAAAGGAGTATGCAGTGGAAGACGCAGACATTACCCTTCAGTTAAAACAGATTTTCACTCCTCATTTAAAAACGAAAGAAGTGGAAAGAGTGTTTGAAGAAGTAGAATCGCCCTTGCTGAAAGTGTTGCTGGATATGGAGTATGAAGGCGTGAATATCGATACTGATTTTTTAAACAGCTATTCAAAAGATCTTGAAGCAGCAGCAAAGAAATCTGAAGAAAGTGTGTATGAACAGGCAGGGATCAGGTTCAACCTGGCATCACCAAAGCAGTTGGGCGAAGTGCTGTTTAATAAAATGCAACTGGGCGATAAAATTAAAAAAACAAAGGGCGGTCAGCATTCAACCGGTGAAGATGTATTGCTGAAACTTGCTAAAGAAAATCCAATTGTTGAAGACATTTTGAATTTTCGGGAACTAACCAAACTAAAATCAACTTATGTAGATGCGCTGCCACAACTCATCAACAAAAAGACTTCCCGTGTTCATACCAATTATGCGCAAGCAATTGCGGTGACAGGAAGGCTTAGCAGCATCAATCCCAATCTCCAAAATATTCCGGTAAGAACTGAAAGAGGCCGGGAAATAAGAAAAGCATTTATACCAAGAAACAGTGACTATCTAATAGTTTCTGCTGATTATTCGCAAATAGAATTAAGGATTGTAGCGGCTATCAGTGGCGATCCTGCTATGTCTGAAGCTTTTCGTCTTGAAAAAGACATTCATACAGCCACCGCTGCAAAAGTTTTTGGTGTAGAGGAAAATGAAGTGACAAAAGAAATGCGTTATAAAGCTAAAAGTGTAAACTTTGGAATTATTTACGGACAAGGTGCTTTTGGCCTGGCCGAAAACCTGGGGATCAGCCGCACGGAGGCAAAAGAGATTATTGAAAATTACAAAAAGCAATTCTTCCGGATTGAAAAATACATGGAAGAGATGAAACAATTTTGCAAGACTAACGGTTATGTACAAACGTTAATGGGCAGAAAGCGCTGGCTGAAAGATATTAATTCTTCGAACTTTACTGTTCGCGGTTATGCCGAACGAAACGCGATTAATTCACCCATCCAGGGCACCGCAGCTGATATGATAAAACTTGCCATGATCGATATTCACCGCGAATTTCAGAAACATAATTTCAAATCAAAAATGATCATGCAGGTGCATGACGAACTGGTGTTTGATGCGCATAAATCAGAAATTGAAGCGATAAAACCAATCATCATTGACGGGATGAAAAATGCTATGAAACTGCCGAACGATGTGCCGGTAGAGGCAGAAATAGGTGTGGGAGAAAACTGGCTGGAAGCGCATTGAAACTATATTCCCGATTGACTATAACCAATAAGAATACAATTTCTCTTCGTTTTGAAAACTAAAAAAGGAGCGCAATTACGCGCTCCCTTTTATCCCTGGTATTTACATTTTCTTCTTTATCGCCTGTATAGCATCCAGATGTTTCTGAAGCGTAGGAAGCGTTTTAATTACAAAGTTCTTGAAGTCAGGATCTTTCATTTTATCACCGGCTTTTTTGAATGCGGCAATATCATCTTTATGGTCATTAACCATCATAGATACATAATCTTTATCAAATTCGGTTCCTGTTTCTTTGCTTAATTTATCAATGTCCTTCTGTTGTTTCTCCGTAACTGTTGATGGCAGAGCCACATTCTTTTTTGAAGCAAGATCTTTTAAGTTATCATTGATTTTTGAGTGATCATCCACCATCATTTTTCCAAAATCCTGAATAGCTTTTGTGGATGAATTTTTTTGCGCAATATTTCCCAGTTGAACTTCCATCATTCCTCCTGCTGCTGCATCTTTTGCAAAATCCTGTTCATCACTCCCTACGGTAGCAACCGCATTGCTATGATTCATTGTGTCAGTATGGTTCATGGTATCTGTAGTAGCCATGTGGTTCATACCTGTATCGGTCGTGTTTGTCACTGACGTGCTGTCGGAAGTCGTTGTTTTATTCGAATTGCCATTGCAGGCAGATAGAATAAGAGCACCGGCTATTATCGACGCTAAACTGATTTTTTTCATAAAATAATTTTTAAGATTTTTGAATTGATATATAGAAGGTATCAAAATATATTCCATGAAAATGTTACGGTATTTACTGTTAAAGAATTTAACGAACCGGGTTAAGTTGTTGATTTTTTTTACCGATTTGAGAATGAATTGCCCAATTGCCACACTTTTTTGACACAACCGGTTTTTTTACAGCAACCGAACAATTAAGTGAAATTCTTATTTCTTATTCTCATAACTAATAAGCCGTTCGACAGCGTTTTTTAGAGTTTGCTCTTTTTTTGCAAAACAAAAACGCAACACTTTATTATCTTTTCCATGTTGATAAAACGCAAAAACAGGAATGGTAGCAACGCCGGCTTCTATCGTTAGCTTTTTGGCAAAGTCAATTTCACTTTCATCGCTTAAAGCTTCATAACTATATAGCTGAAAGTAACTTCCGTAAGAAGGGAAAGGTTTCAATCTTGTTTGTGCCATTAAATTTTGAAAATAGTCTCTCTTATTTTGTAAAAAATTTCCCAACTGCAGATATTGTTCTTTGTTTTGGATAAAATCGGCAAGTGCGTATTGAAAAGGCGAATTGGTACAAAAACAATTGTATTGATGCACTTTTAAAAACTCTTTCATGAGCGGTTCAGGGGCGATGCAATAGCCTGTCTTCCACCCGGTGCAATGATATACCTTACCAAAGGAAAAAGTGACAAAACTACGCTGAAAAAGATCCGGGTATTTTAAAATGCTTTCATGTTTGCGGCCGTCGAAAATGATGTGTTCATAAACCTCATCACTCAAAATAAAAATGCCTGTTCCTGCCACAATGTTTCTTAATTGTGCAATGTCATTCTCATCCAGTATTCTTCCTGTAGGGTTGTTTGGAGAATTGAGCATAATCATTCTGGTAGCCGGAGAAATTTTTTCCTTTATCAAATCCCAATCGATTTTATAATCAGGATACACAAGCGGAATCAAAATCGGAATTGCCCCGTTCAATTCAATATTTGGGACGTAACTATCATATGCCGGCTCCAACACAATTACTTCATCACCGGGATTTAAAACAGCGGTAAGCGCTGTATAAATCGCATAAGTGCCGCCAGGCGTAATGGTAACTTCGGAGGCCGGATTTACTTTAGCATGATACAAAAAATCAACTTTTTCAGCAATCGCTTCTCTCAAAGAAAGCAAGCCATTACGATGAGCATACTGGTTGTGCCCATCTCTCATTGCTTTGCTTACCAATTCAACCAGTTCATCATTCATTCCAAAATCAGGCGTTCCCTGACCCAGGTTAATTGCTTTGTGTTCTGCAGCCAATGCGCTCATCACGGTAAAAATGGTTTGCCCGGTATTGGGCAATTTGCTTTTAATAGACGG
>JAHEZB010000355.1 GCA_023251285.1 Chitinophagaceae bacterium
AAATCGTTCGTTCAAATAGGAAAATATGGCACTGATACAAAGAAGTAAAGTAATGATGGTTAAAAGATCCATATCTGATTGTTGAGCAATGTAACCCTCATCCGTATTATAAGGGTTACGTTGTTTTTCTAATTATTAAACGATTTAATTAATAAAATCAGCTCAATCCGGATGCCGGATTTGAAAATTGTTTATTCGCCCCTACCCTTTTTTCTTTTGATCCATGTTGACAGCAAACGAACAATTAGTAAACAATTCCATTTTCAAAATTACTCCTTATCCTCCTTAATTGCCTTCAAACCTTTTGTCCAGTGTACCAGTTTTTTCAACATATTTTCTGCAGCTTTCTGTGAAATTTCATTGACTATAAATTCATTTTGATCATTAATATTTTCTTGAAAAAAAGGATTAATCTCACCGGGATCTATCAATTCTACATTGAAATTTCCATTTTGTTTTGCCAGTTCAGTAATCCATCCAGGTATTATCGGCCTTTACGACAGGGTCGAACGGTGGAAGAAATGATTTTCAGGTTAACCATTTTTGTGTTTCTAATTTTAAAAGCAAAATTTTTTATAACATCCTGTTCGTTCTTTTTTAATCCTTATTTCTTAATCTCCAATTTTTACTGAGGTCATTGTAAGGGAACCTGCTATTGCTTTATCATTGAAAAATGACACTTTATCTCTATCCCCTTTCAATGCCAATGAATATAAAAGCGGCAAATAATGTTCCGGCGTTGGAATGGCCAAACGGCTTTCTGAGCCGAGAGCTTCATAGTTAATGAGCGGTTGATAATTTCCTTCACTGATCAGGTTTTTAAATTTATCGTTCATACTCAAAGCCCAATCATAGCCATAACCAGCTTCATTTATTTTTGCCCAGGAAACCATTCTCAGGTTATGAACCATATTACCACTTCCGATGATTAACACACCTTTTTTTCTTAAATCATACAACTCTTTTGCAAGATCAAAATGATATTGCGGGCCCTTAGTATAATCAATGCTCAACTGCAAAACAGGAATGTTTGCATCCGGATACATTCTACGTACTACACTCCATGCACCATGATCCAAACCCCAATCGTGGTCCAATTCCACATGAGCGGAATGGAGTAACGAAGCTGTTTCTTTTGCCAGCGCCGGATTGCCGGGCGCCGGATATTGCGCATCAAACAACGCCTGGGGAAATCCGCCAAAATCATGGATTGTTTCCGGAAAATCCATGGCAGTAATTCGCGTGCCTCTGCTAAACCAATGCGCTGAAATAACCAATACTGCTGCAGGTTGCGGAATTTCTTTGCCCATTTGTTTCCATCGCTCACTGAATTCATTGTCTTCAATTCCATTCATCGGGGAACCGTGACCCACGAATAACACCGGCATCAGATGTTCCTGCTCTTTCAGGCTGTTTGTGAATTTATTAAATCCGGAAAGGTTGTTCATTTTATTTTCTCCTGTAATTCTTAATAACTAAATGAGTTTATTAAAATCAAAATCACCATTATTTATTCTTTTGCTGAAGTATTAATCACATGTTCCATCTATCGTACAACTTTCACCTTCGTTAATAACCACAGGCTTCTTTACCTCTTCAGATTCTTTCCAGGTTTGCTCCAGTGCCTGCAAAAAAGTACCAGGTGATTGCGCTCCTGAAACAGCATATTTATCGTTCAATACGAAAAAGGGAACACCACTGATGCCATAAGTTTGTGCCTGCGCTTCGTCGCTCTTTACTTCTTTTGCAAATGCTTCAGAAGCCAGTACGTCTCTTGTTTTATTTTCATCAAGTCCGATATTTTTGCCTATTTCAAACAACACTTCTTTATCGTCGATATTTTTACCTTCAATAAAATGCGCTTTGAATAATGCTTCTTCAGCTTCATTTCCCAATCCCTTTGTCTTTGCCAACTGAATCAATCTGTGGCCATTAAATGAATTGGCTACAATAGCTTTGTCAGCATTAAAATCAAGTCCTACTTCATTAGCAATTTCCTTCACATATTGCTGCATTTCATTGGCACGTTCTTTTGAAATTCCTTTTATTGCCGCAAGATGTGCGGTGGCATTTACATCATCCTGTGTTTTTAGACCGGGATCAAGTTCAAAACTTTTCCATTCTACTTCAACATTGTTTTTATGTTCAAATTTGTCTAAGCCCATTTCAAATTTCCTTTTGCCGATGTAGCAAAACGGGCATCTTATATCTGACCAGATTTCTATTTTCATGATTTAATTATTTATTATTTTCTATTCAATTATTTTTTTTCTCCTTGGTCCGTGTTCTCACCGAACATTTCTTTCTTCTTGCTCGCTGTCCCACCGGACATTTCTCAGGAATGCTATATCCCAATTTCCCTTTGAATCCTTCTCTATGACCGGTGGGAACACCGGCGATGGTATTACACTTAGTTCAAATCCGGCAATACTTTTTCTATTTGCGCTCTTGCACTTTCATATTGATTGGGCAATTTCAAATGTGTTCCTAACTCGTTAAGAGATTCATCTTTTGTAAATCCCGGATTATCAGTTGCCAGTTCAAACAATACTCCGCCCGGTTCACGGAAATACAGGGAGTAGAAGTAATCGCGGTCTATTTTGGGAGTAATATTGTATCCTTTGCTCAACACTTTTTCGCGATAATCCATCAGAATATTATCATCTTTCACTCTGAAAGCCACGTGATGGTTGGTTCCCGCTGCGTTTAATCCGGCGGGTACGTCCGGAGCAATTATAAGGTCCACCACGTTTGCATTGTCGATGGAATCTGTAATAAAACGATAATGATTTCCTTCCTGTTTTAATAAATGATAACCGAGAATACCGGTCAAAACTGCCACCGTTGGTTCAGGTCTTTTAAGTGTTAACGTAACACTGTGAAAGCCTTTGGTTGCAACATCAGATTTTATTTCATTTGTTACCCACGGTTTTCTTTCGTCTTCTTTATTTGCAACAACAAAATCAATTTTCAATCCGTCCGGATCCTGAAAAGGCAAATGCTGTTCGCCGAATTTTTCAAACAATTCCTCGTGCTTTACATTAAATTCTTTAAACCGGTTGGCCCAGAACTCAAGACTTCCTTCCGGCACTGAATAGCCGATGTTGGTCGCCATTCCTGTTCCATTATATCCTTGTCTTACATTTTGCCACGGGAAAAAGGTAAGAACCGTTCCCGGTATGCCGGTTTCATTGCCAAAATAAAAATGATAGGTTCCCGGATCGTCAAAGTTTACCGTCTTTTTTACAAATCTTTGTCCAAGTACTTTTGTATAAAAATCTAAATTTTGCTTTGCATTTCCTGCTATCGCAGTAATATGATGTAATCCTGATACTTTGTCTTCCATTAATATTTTTTTAAAATAACCTTGATGGATAAATACGTTTATCCACCACCGTTATGTTCATACTTTATCTCGCTTCCTCTACTGCTAATTCTTCTTTAGCAGCCAACTGGGCTGCCTGTTTAACCAGTTGTATTTCTGCATTTATTTTAATTTCATCACCTACTACTACACCGCCGGCTTCGGTAGCTGCGTTATAGGTTAATCCGAATTCTTTACGGCTGATTTTTCCGGTTACGGTAAAGCCTGCTCTTTCACCACCCCATGGATCTTTTGCCCGTCCGCCAAAATCAACATTCAGCTTTATTGGCTTTGTAATTCCTGCTATGGTTAAATCGCCGCTAAGATTCGCCTCATCACCATTTGCTTCATAATGTGTGCCTGAAAATTTGATTTGAGGATGTGCTTCTGCATTAAAAAAATCTGCAGACCTGAGGTGCGCATTTCTTTGTTCATTATTTGTATCAATTGAATTTACATCTGCAGTAAATTCAATTTTTTTAGCTGAACTAAAATCATCATTCTCTGTTTCCACTTCCAGACTAAACGTATTGAAATGTCCTGTTACAGTAGAGATCATTAAATGTTTTACTTTGAAGGTAAT
>JAHEZB010000356.1 GCA_023251285.1 Chitinophagaceae bacterium
AAAATAAGATTGTAAACAGTCATCCGGCCTTTCAATTCCTTAATCTCTTTTTCCTGCTCTGGGTATTTATCAGGGATACAGTGCCTATCTCTTAATATTTCCTATAGGCATTCAGTCCATCATGAATCCATTCAGGCAAATTGCCATAATGAGGATTATAAAGGAATTACATTTAATCGCCGGGAGTATCGAAGAAAGGTAGATTCACAAATGCAATTTAAAATATCATTAGCCCGACGGTTGAAAACTCTGATCATTGGAGATGCCCGCAGTCCTCATGATCGGACAATATTTCATAAACTGTCACTGATAGCTTTTTTTGCCTGGGTTGGATTAGGGGCAGATGGTCTCTCCTCTTCCTGTTACGGTCCCGAGGAAGCTTTTCGGGCATTGCAGGAATATCCTCACCTGAGCATCTTTGTGGCTTTGGGTTCGGCGCTGACAATTTTTGTGATTAGTGCAAGTTACTCGCAAATCATCGAACTTTTTCCTTCGGGTGGCGGTGGGTATCTCGTTGCCAGTAAGTTGCTGTCTCCCACTTTTGGAATGTTCTCTGGCTGTGCGCTCATCGTAGACTATGTACTTACGATCGCAGTTTCTATCGCGAGTGGCACTGATGCCGTTTTCAGCTTTCTTCCTGCAAAATGGTATTCATTCAAACTTGAGTTTGCAATTGCCGGTATTGTAGTCCTTACGATATTAAACCTGCGCGGAGTGAAAGAAGCTGTTGCTCCTTTGGTGCCGGTCTTCTTGATTTTCGTCATCACTCATGCATTTGTAATCGTATATGTGCCGGTCACTCATTTGACAAATGTTCAGGAAGTAGTAAAAACAACGATGTCTGATGTCCACAATGCGAGTGCCGGGGTGGGGTTCGCAGGAATGTTTTTACTGATTTTACGTTCCTATAGCATGGGAGCCGGAACATTTACCGGAATAGAAGCTGTCAGTAATGGTCTTCCAATACTTCGGGAGCCACGGGTGCGAACGGCAAAACGCACCATGCGCTATATGGCAATTTCATTATCCGTCATGGTGATAGGATTAATGTTTGCATATCTTCTTTACAAGGTTGAGCCGCAATCTGGAAAAACCTTGAATGCAGTTCTCTTTGAGCACGTCACGGAAGCTTGGGAAGATAGGTCGAAGACCTGGTTTGTGATTGTGACGCTCGCTTCCGAAGCAATGCTGCTTTTAGTTGCAGCACAGACAGGTTTTTTGGATGGTCCGAGGGTAATAGCAAACATGGCTCTCGATCGCTGGTTTCCAACCCGGTTTGCTGTGCTCAGTGATCGTTTAGTGACAAAGAACGGGGTTTTGTTCATGGGTATTGCGGCATTGATATTGATGCTTGTCACACGCGGCTCCATTCAAATTCTGATTGTACTCTATAGCATTAATGTCTTTTTCACTTTTGTCCTCTCCCAGTTGGGAATGGTACGCCATTGGTGGAGTACCCGATCAGGAGTTAAACATCGATGGTGGAAGCTCCTCATCAACGGTGCGGGATTGGTTATGACCGTTTTTATCCTTGTGTCGGTGACTGTCCTCAAGTTCCATGAAGGCGGTTGGATAACCTTGATTGTTACTGGCTCATTGGCAGGAATAGCAGTTGTTATAAAGGGACACTATCATAAAACCGGCCGTCTTCTGAGCAAACTGGACAACCTCGTCGAGGTAGCTGAGTCTTCGGGTTCAGGCACGACACCAGGCAAAACGCAGGATATGAAGTCTCGTCAGGAGTTCGATCCAACGGCAAAGACAGCGGTCTTATTGGTTAGTGGTTTTAACGGGCGGGAACTTCATACGCTCTTCAGCGTTTTCCGCACATTTGAAAAGACATTCAGGAATTTTATCTTTGTTCAGGTCGGAATGGTTGATGCTGGAAATTTCAAGGGAGCAGAAGAGATTGAACACCTCAGAACTCAGATAAAAAGTGACTTGGACCGTTATATAGATTTCATGCAAAAGAATGGTTATTACGCTGAGGGTTTCTATTCTATAGGTGTCGACATTGTTGAAGAAATCGCCCAGATTACCTTGAAGATTTTAGGGCGTTTTCCCAATCCCGTTTTCTTCGGTGGACAGCTTATCTTCCCCAAAGATTCTTTTCTCTCGCGATTGCTGCATAACTACACGGTTTTTGCCGTGCAAAGAAGGTTGTATAACAAAGGAATACCTGTTGTTATAATGCCTATCCGCGTATAGCGAGAGTTTTCAGTCACCTATTTAGAGGATATGCAATGGAATTTTTCGACATCATGGACAATAAGGTCGTCACTATGAAACACAAGGCAAGGGAAAAGAGCAATGCATTAAGAGAGATAGCGATGTCCTTCACAAGTATGGCTACCCCTTCTCCACGCAATTTCTTGAAAAACATTTAAAAATTGTAGCCATTCAATCCAAAAAATATGAAAGAGAGATAATCTATGAGCTATTTACAAGCATTGGTACTTGCCATCATCGAAGGGATCACTGAATTTTTGCCTGTTTCATCTACCGGCCATATGGTAATCGCATCTGCGTTTATGGGTATCAGCGAAAATGCCCTGACAAAGAATTTTGAGATCGTCATACAGTTGGGCGCTATTTTATCGGTGGTTGTACTTTACTGGCGCAAATTTTTTACCTCTTTCAAGTTTTACCTGAAATTAGCCTTTGCATTCCTGCCGGCTGCTGTTGCAGGCGCTTTATTGGGTGATTACATTGATATTTTATTAGAGAGTATATGGGTAGTGATTGCTACGCTTTTTCTTGGCGGGATTGTCCTGATTTTCGTAGACCGATGGTTTAAACATGCCGAAGGGACGGAAGAACAGGAAATATCATGGTTCCAGGGTTTTAAAATCGGCTGCTTTCAGTGTATTGCAATGATCCCGGGAGTATCACGGGCGGCAGCCACCATCATCGGAGGAATGACCGTAGGGCTTAATCGGAAAACAGCCGCTGAATTTTCATTTTTTCTCGCCGTTCCCACCATGCTTGGCGCCAGCGCCAAGAAGATGATGGATTCTTATAAGACGATCCAACACCATGATATAGTCATCCTGCTTTTAGGGAGTTTCGTGGCATTTGTCGTTGCTATGGTTGCCATCAGGGCTTTTATCGGTTTCCTGAAAAAATACGGTTTCAAATGGTTTGGGTATTATCGTATTGTAGTAGGCTTGGTATTAGCCGTTATTGCATTTCTGATGAAAATACAAATGTGAAGAACAACCGCAGCGGAACTGCTCGGAACGATGACAAAATCAAAGATAAAAACTGTGTAAAAAATATGCCTCAATTTACAAAATTCTATTGCATTTTATTTAGAAATTTGTTTCACTAAGCAAACATTTTTTTTTAATTCATTTGTACAGTTAAAATCGTTTGAGGGAGCCAATCAATTATGATGATACCGAGGTTGGTATTCTTTACCAAGGGTGTTGGTAAACACAAAGACAAGCTACAATCTTTCGAGCTCGCCTTGCGGAAAGCGGGAATCGAAAAATGCAATTTAGTGAGGGTGTCGAGCATCTTCCCGCCGAATTGTAAAATTGTCACGAAGGAGCAGGGCGTCACCATGTTAAAGGCAGGGCAGGTGATTTTTTGCGTAATGAGTGAAAATTCCACCTGTGAGCCTAACAGGATGATCTCCGCCTCTGTCGGTATGGCTGTCCCAGCCGAGCACGAACATTATGGATATCTCAGTGAACACCATGCCTATGGTGAAACCGAAGAAAAATCGGGCGATTATGCAGAAGACCTTGCCGCCACCATGCTGGCCAGTACCCTGGGTATCGAGTTCGACCCGGCAAAGAACTACGACGAACGGAAAGAGACTTACCGGATGAGCGGTAAAATCGTAAAAACCAGAAATATCACACAGGCTGCGCGCGGAGATAAGAACGGTTTGTGGACTACCGTCGTTGCAGCAGCCGTATTTATTTTATAACCTTG
>JAHEZB010000357.1 GCA_023251285.1 Chitinophagaceae bacterium
CAGGCCTAAAACCATTTCTCAAACACATCCTGTTTCGGTGATTATTTGTGCACGCGATGAAGCCGCAAACCTGGTAAAAAATCTTCCCGGTGCTTTGGTTCAGGAATATAAAACCACCCATGAAGTGATTGTCGTAAATGATAATTCGCTGGATGAAAGCAAATACATTCTTGAAGAATATCAACGGGAATTTAAACAACTGCAACTGGTAGAATTAAAACAGGAAGCCAGGTTTATTCCCGGGAAAAAATTTCCTTTAAGTATCGGAATAAAAACGGCAAAACATGAAATTGTTTTGCTCACAGATGCAGACTGCGTCCCTGCTTCAGAGTTTTGGATCGAAAAAATGCAAAATGGTTTTAATGATGGAATTGAAATTGTTTTAGGCTATGGAGCGATGCATAAAAAGAAAGGTTTTTTTAATAAAATCGTTCGTTGGGAAACCTTTCATACGGCGCTTCAATATCTTTCTTTTGCAAAAGCAGGAATGGCGTATATGGGTGTTGGAAGAAATTTAAGTTATAAGAAATCGGTTTTTTTCAGGCACAAAGGATTTTCGGCTCACAATCATGTTCCTGGCGGCGATGATGATCTTTTTATCAATAATGCTGCAACAAAAAAGAATACAAATATTGTGATTGATAAAGATTCCTTTACTCTTTCAGAACCTTCAAGCAATTGGAAACAGTGGATCAGGCAGAAAAAACGCCATTATACAACCAGCAAATATTACAAGCCGCTTCATAAATTTTTATTAGGACTTTACGCGTTTTCTCTTTTTCTTTTTTATCCGTTATTCTTTGTCTCACTTTTTTTATTTAGCTGGAAACTTACATTGATCCCATTTGGAGTTCGCTTTATCGTTCAGGCTTTTGTCATTTTTAAAACAGCCAAAAAGCTGGATGAAAGGGACTTATTTCCCTGGTTTGTTTTCTTTGATGTCTGGATGTTCTTTTATTACCTGTTTTTCGCCACTTCAATTTTTAAAAAGCCTGCAAAGAAGTGGAAATAAGGATCGGATATCCTTGGGGAAAACTTCGCAAATACAACTTCACAATTCTTTTCTATTAAATAGCTTCGTTAAAATCTTTTGGAAAGTAGTAGTTCTTCTTATGCAAACAAAAATCCCTTCACATTTCTGCAAAGGGATTGACTTTAAACAATCTATATCATTCGGCACAAATGATTGGATTAATAACCCATATCACCCATTCCACCGCCCATTCCGCCACCCATTGGAGGCATTCCTGGTTTGTCTTTTTCAGGCTTGTCAGAAACCACACATTCTGTAGTCAACATCATTCCTGCAATAGAAGCTGCATTTTCCAAAGCAATCCTGGTAACTTTTGTAGGATCAATAACGCCGGCAGCCATTAAATTTTCATAAACTTCCGTGCGTGCATTAAATCCAAAATCACCTTTTCCTTCTTTTATTTTCTGAACAACAATGCTTCCTTCAATTCCGCTATTCACTACGATCTGGCGAAGAGGTTCTTCCACAGCGCGTTTTACAATCTGGATACCGGTATTTTCATCATCATTGATACCTTTCAATTTTTCAAGGCTTTCAATAGCACGAATGTACGCAACACCACCGCCTGGCACAATTCCTTCTTCCACTGCAGCCCTTGTTGCATGAAGCGCATCGTCCACCCTGTCTTTCTTTTCTTTCATTTCCATTTCTGTAGCTGCGCCTATATACAGTACCGCAACACCGCCGCTCAATTTAGCAAGGCGTTCCTGCAATTTTTCTTTATCATAATCAGATGTAGTACTTTCGATCTGCGCTTTTATCTGGTTTACCCTTGCATCAATATCTTTTTTATCACCTTTTCCACCTACGATTGTTGTGGTGTCTTTGTCAATAGTTACTGCCGATGCTTCACCCAAAGAAGTAAGGTCAACGCCTTCTAATTTGTAACCTTGTTCTTCGCTGATCACAGTTCCCTTTGTTAATACAGCAATATCCTGCAACATTTCTTTTCTTCTGTCGCCAAAGCCAGGAGCCTTTACAGCAGCGACTTTCAGTGTACCGCGTAATTTATTTACTACCAAAGTAGCCAATGCTTCTCCTTCGAGGTCTTCAGAAATTATTAATAACGGGCGCCCGCTTTGAGCCACCTTTTCAAGAATGTGAAGAATATCTTTCATTGAAGAAATCTTCTTATCATAAATAAGTATGTAAGGATTTTCTAAATCAGCTTCCATTTTTTCGCTGTTAGTAACGAAATAGGGAGACACATAACCTCTGTCAAATTGCATTCCTTCCACCACTTCTACAGTTGTGTCAGTTCCTTTTGCCTCTTCAACAGTTATCACGCCTTCTTTGCCCACTTTTGTCATTGCCTGAGCAATTAATTTTCCGATAGATTCGTCATTATTGGCAGAAATAGAAGCAACCTGTTCTATTTTATCATTGTCGTTTCCAACGGCTATGGATTGCTTTTTCAAATTTTCAACAACCGCTTTTACTGCTTTATCAACTCCGCGTTTCAAATCCATAGGATTTGCGCCGGCAGCTACATTACGAAGGCCTTCATTGATAATTGACTGAGCCAAAACAGTAGCAGTTGTAGTACCATCGCCTGCAATATCGGCAGTTTTAGAAGCTACTTCTTTTACCATTTGCGCGCCCATATTTTCGATAGGGTCATCCAGTTCGATTTCTTTAGCAACAGTTACACCATCTTTGGTAACCTGTGGAGCGCCGAACTTTTTTTCAATAACTACGTTTCTGCCTTTTGGCCCGAGAGTTACTTTCACCGCATTGGCGAGAATATCAACGCCCTTTTTCATTTTATTGCGGGCTTCTATTTCAAAAAATATTTGTTTAGCCATTTTATTATTTTATTAAATTTTTTAAAGGATGAGTTAACTAACTTTCATTAAGATATCTGAAGAGCGCATGATGAGGTAATCTTCACCATTAATACTGATTTCTGTACCGCCGTATTTGCCATACATAACCGTATCGCCTTCCTTCACCTGCATTGGGATTAGGTTTCCGGTTTGTTCTGCATATTTTCCTTTTCCGGCAGCAACTACCGTACCTTTCTGAGGTTTTTCTTTTGCTGTGTCAGGAATGATAATTCCACCGGCGGTTTTCTCTTCAGCCGCATTCGGTTTAACCAGAACTCTGTCATCAAAGAGTTCAAAAGTTTCTTTTGCCATAATTGTTAAATTTATTTAATTTATTATTTGGGATGCAAATGTAGTACGAATAATTGTACCAATTTATTTTATCAGATTACTTGGCAGAAAATATAAATACCTGTCAGTTTATATGTGAAAAAAAACAGACAAAATTTCATTTTTAAGCAAAAAGGAAATGAAAATAATACCTCAGATCAATAATGTGCACAATGCTATTTTTCAAGAAGATAAGATCGTGGTTCGACTTTGAAGTTCGAATTTGTTAATAAGGTTTGCCGGAATAAATAGGTTAGATATTTCTTCATTCTTCGTGTTATTCTTCCAGATAATCCAGATCTTTATTAAAGCTTTCTTTCAGTTGTGTAAGTGCAAATATGGCAATTGCAGAAAGCAGGAAGATCATAATGTATCCGGCAGTAATAATATTAAAACGGTGCGCAAAAAACTCAAATAAAAAAGTGCTTGGTATCAAAGCGCCTCTTACAAAATTCGGCGCAGTGGTGGTAACCGTAGCACGCAGATTGGTTCCAAATTGTTCCGACGAAATGGTTACAAATGTCGCCCAATAGCCAACAGCCAATCCCATAAAAAAAGCAAGCCAATGAAATTTTTGCTGCGTGATTCCTGTACTTGACAAGTACCAAACAGAACTAACGATAATCATTATTTGGAAAATAAAAACTGCCAGTTTTCTTGATTTCGTCATCTGCGCCAACAGTCCTGCAAACAGGTCGCCAAGAGAAATACCGATATAAGTAAACATAATTCCTACACCGGCGCT
>JAHEZB010000358.1 GCA_023251285.1 Chitinophagaceae bacterium
CAATGAGTTATTCGGACATGGAAAAGATTTGAATTCTTTGCAAATCAGCGTTCGCGCTATAAGTGTTTTTTTTATTGCACTAATCCTGATCCGTTTCACAGGAATGCGTGTTTTCGGTATTAAATCAGCCTTTGATACCTGCATTATCATTATGCTGGGTGCAGTTCTAAGCCGGGCTGTTGTTGGCGCTTCCCCATTTATTCCTACGATAGTCGGGTCGGCGGCGTTGTCGGTAGTGTATAAAATTATTGCGCTGCTGAGCGTATCCAATCAAACGATCAGTCACCTCGTAAAAGGGAAACCGTTGTTGCTTTATAAAGATGGAATTCTTAATAGCCGGAATATGAAAAAATGCACGTTAAGCTACGGTGATGTGATGGAAGAAGTAAGATTGCTTCTCAATCAAAATTCGCTGGATAATATTTCAGAAATTTTCATGGAAAGAACCGGAAAGATCAGCGTGATTGAAAAACGTAAGGCGATAGAAAAAAGGAACCATAAAAATTTATAAGAGACAAAGACATATTTTTCATTTTCTCCATTATCTTCATAAGTTGGTTCTTTTTTATCATCAAAAAAAAACCGTGGAGGTTCTCATCTTCGGCAAAACTACATTCCAAGCATTCTGAATACTTTTAAACATTTACAGTAAACCAGGAAATAACAAGAATTCATATTTTAAACCAAAACGCCCCGACTATCGGGGCGCTTGGTTTTATCAAAGAATAATATGAATTAGAAATTGTACCTTAATCCAAGCTGCATTCCCCATGTAGTGCTTGAAGATTTCACTTTTACAAAAGGATCTGTAGCTAAAGCGCCACTATATTCGGCCAGCGTATAAGTAGGTGCTCCTGCAGTTATTCCTTTCAATGTAAGAGGATTATTGATTGTGTAAAGATCACGAATGCCCCAGTTTCTGCTAAGCAGATTTGGAAGATTCACAATGTCAACAATAAATTGTAAGGTATGTTTTGTATTGCCTGATTTTATATAAAAATCCTCCATTATCCGCGCATCTACACGATTGTACCACGGAGTTAACGCAGAATTTCTTTCAGCATATTGTCCTTTATGTTTGCTTAGATATGGCGAATTGCTCACAAATTCATCATAAGCAGCCTGCTGCTGTGCAACAGTGTATTTAACGGAACCATCTTTATTTAAGAACGGAACAAAAGGTACATCAGAGCCTTTTGCATAAATGAACATCAGATCAGATGCATTATTACCATCGTTATTAAGATCACCACCAACGATGTAACTGTATCTTGTCTGGTTTGCTCCTTCATAATATAATGAAACGGTTGTGGCCAAATGGCTTGCATATTCAAATCTGTATGAGACATTTCCGATAATCCTGTTGGGAATAGAATAAGCAGAATTATACAATTCAATATCATTAGGAGTTCCCCTGTTGATGATTGACTGCCAGGCGGAAGTTGCTTGTGAACCGGGATTTGAACTTACTTCAGTGGCCAATGTGTAAGTATAAGCTAATGATCCAAAGAATCCATTAGAAAAAGATTTGGAAATTTGAGCTGTTGAAGCGAATGAATACCCTTTTTTGGTATTTTCCAAAACAATCACACTACCAACAGAAGGATTAACGAATTTGGCAGCGCCGGTTTGTGAGGATGGATAATACGGCCTGTTATCGTCACCTTTTAAAGTTGCTGTAGGTGCAATCAGATTCGCATTGCGCATTTTTACTGCATTCATATCTTTGGTATAAAGGATGTCAACAGTTGCTGCAAAACCATTTCCCAATTGTTTATCAATTCCTAAATTGGTTCTGAAAACCTGCGGGAATTTGAAATTAGGATCAATCAATACAAAACTTCCGGGTGCTTTTGTTGTAACCGTTGTTGGGAATTTGGAAAGATATGCATCAGGATTAGGGTTAAAAGTAATTCCGGCAAGTTGGTCAGGCGTTCTCAGTACTGCTCCGTTTTGATAAACACCACTGTTACTTGGCATATTCGTTAAGAATACAAACGGAATTTTACCTGTGAACACACCAGTTCCACCGCGTAAAACAAGGCCTTTCTCATCAGGAACTTTCCATCTGAAACCTACACGTGGAGATAAAAGAACGGTCGCTTTTGGCCATTTTCCGGTAGAATAATGTTGCATATCTCCGTTTTCATCAGGAAACTGTAAAGCAGTAATTGCCGGATTTTCTATCGGTTGTTGAAGATAAGTAGGAACATCGCCCCTGATACCGAAAGTCAATTTAAAATTAGGATTTAGATTCAATTCGTCCTGTGCATAAATTCCTAATTGACCCAATTTTAAGTCGGCAGAGAATACTTTTGGTTGACCGGGAACCAAAGAATAAGTGTAAGAGAAAAATGCAGGAGGTGCATCGGTAACAAAATCATTTAAAGTATTATAAATATAATAGCTTTCAGAGCCACCCATAAATGCATTACCTACTTTTTGATATTCATACGTTCCACCAAAAGTAAGTGTATGTTTACCTGCAAAATAGGTAAAGTTGTCGGTGAGTGTGGCGATGTTGTTAATCACTTCGTTGTTCCTGGTAAATGGATCTGTACCGGCGCTCATATAATTTCTGCCTTTGGTAACTCCTGGCACCGAGCCATCTGCATTGAAAATCTCAATTGTTGGAAAAATTCCACCAGGACTAAATCTGGTATCATTAACATGGGTATAGGCAAGTAACAACTGGTTTGAAATTCTGCTGCTAAAATTACTGTTCAATTCTAAAGTTCCTGATTGAACCACGTGATTGGTTCCATAATCTGAATTAGAAAATCCAATTGACTGATCACTATTACGGTTATTTGGAAGCCTTGACTGAGAATTTGCAGCAACACCTGTTGTTGGATCGGTTATGATAAACCCTCCTACTCCACTGTTTGGTACGCTGCTTCCATTTAAAGGTGAATTATCAGATCCTTTAAAATCAGAGTATTTCAACACCAGTTTATGTTTTTCACTAATGTTCCAGTTTATTTTTCCTAAAACTTTACGGTTTTTAGTAACGAAATTAGGACGGTTATCATACACACCTGCATCATATCCGTACTTTGATTTCAACACATCTCTGAATTTATCCAAAGAATCTTTTGGTGCTGCGGAAGCTGTTCCTGAAGCGCTGGAACCTTTCGGGACGAAAACGTTCGAGTTTGGAACAGCTGAATTTTCCCATTCCGCATTTACAAAGAAGAACAACTTGTTTTTGATAATTGGCCCACCAAGAGTAGCACCATAAACTTTATTCTTTTGTGTTGGAGCGGTTACGTTTACTTTTCCGGCGTGGGTTCCGTTGAAGCTCTGATCGCGGTAATATCCGTAAGCAGAACCATGGAAAGTGTTTGTACCACTTTTGGTAAGAATATTTAAACCGGCACCTGTAAAACCAGATTGCCTTACATCATAAGGAGCAATGTTTACAGAAATTTCATCAAAAGCTTCGATAGAGATGGGACTTGCACCGCCACCAGGTAGTGGATCTGTACTTAAACCGAAGTTATTATTCAAATTAGCACCATCCACTTGCAGATTATTAAATCTTCCGTCTCTGCCGGCAAAATTATTTCCGTTAGCCTGCGGAGTAAGGCGGGTAAAATCAGTAACGCTTCTGTTAAAAGAAGGAAGATCGGCAATTTGCCTTGCATTTAAAATGGTGCTTGCACCTGTTTTAACAATCGTTGGCCTTCTGGAAGCGGCAATGGTTACTTCTGTTAATACATTGGCTTTTTGACTTAAAGTTACATCAGCAACATAAGGCTCGCCAAGGTTTAAAGTGATGCCTTCTATTTTTGAAGGCTGATACCCAACATAATCCACGGTAAGCGTAAAAGGACCTCCAATTCGCGTGTTCGGCAAAGTAAAGTTGCCGTCTTTTTTAGTTAGCGTTGCATATTTGGTACCGGAAGGCACATG
>JAHEZB010000359.1 GCA_023251285.1 Chitinophagaceae bacterium
CTTGGTTCTTTCTGCATTAGCTTGCTATGAAAATGACAAACGGCACTTTTGCCTTCCATTAATTTGTCAACCGAATTTACCATACGCTCACTTTTTGTGAGCAATCCATAAGCATCATTTCCTGGAGTGTACCACAAGGTAAGTTTTGTTTTTTTTCCTGACTGGTCATTTAAATCAAAAGCATGTTTTCGTAACGTATCGTCGCCTGTTGCGACCTGGTATAACTTATCTACTTCCTGCTTCTGCAAAAAGTTTTTTACTATCAGAAATCCATCGTTTTTATAGATTTCCAATTGCTCAGGCGATAAATAAAAAGCTGACATGTCATTTGATTATTGGTGATGAAAATTGATAAAAAGATACAGACATTCGCATCAATTGTGAAAATAAAAATTATTTTGATACTGACCTAAAGAACGGTTGTCAGAAACGTATTTTAAAAACGAAAGCGTTTATAATTTTTGTAAATTGGAGAAAGCCTTCCAGTGAATGGCAAATGTTTTCTCCGGTTTTAAGAAGTGCAGCCGGTAAATGAACAAATAGGCGGAATTTGTATTTTGCGGTGGAGTAAATACCAGCATTTCTATTTCCGCACAACACTGCTGCTGTGGTTGAATTTATTGAACGGTTAGTTACTTGTTTTTGAGTTGCATTTTCATCATAATGTCTGTCTGCTTCTCGTCCCCTAATTTGAAAATGTGTTTGTCGAACCTAACAAATCCATTTTTTTGGTAAAACCTGATGGCTCTTTCGTTTTCTTCCCATACTCCTAACCAAACATAGTCGACATTTTTCTGCTCCGCAATTTGCGTTGCCTTTTGATACAGCAGTTGTCCAATCTTCTTACCGTGAAATTCTTTTGCCACATAAATCCGCTCAATTTCTACAGCTTTATCGTCCTGTAATTCCGTTTGTGAAAGTCCAAAGTTTAGTTTGAGGTAGCCTACTACTTTGTTGTCCAGTGTTGCAAAATAAAATTCTGTGTTTGGATCGTTAAGTTCGGGAGTTAGTTTTTCTGTGGAAAAACCTTCATCCAAATACTTTCTCATATTTTCTTCAGTGTTCACTGCTGCGAAGGTTTCAAAAAAAGTCAGTCTGCTAATCTCCCGTAATTGCTCAATTTCGATAAGTGTTACTTTTTTTATTTCAATGTTTTTCACTGATCATTTTTCAGGATCAAAGATTCCGATTTTGAAGGTCTGTCGCTTTTTTTCTGGGGTTTAACTGCCGAAGTAAAAGCAGCGATGTTCAGACCACTTTGCCAACTTTGTTTCCGGCTAACTTTTATTTACTCAAACAACCCACTGCTCAAATAGCGGTCGCCCCGGTCACAAACGATAAATACGATCACGCCTTCTCTCAATTCATTGCTTAGTCGTAGCGCCGCTGCTGCTGCTCCACCGCTACTGACGCCAGCAAAGATCCCTTCCTGTTTGGCAAGCTGCCTGCACGTTTCCTCCGCTTCCTGCTGTGCAATATCTATTACCTGATCTACTTTTTTCGGATCAAATATTTTCGGAACATATTCGGCAGGCCATCTGCGGATACCCGGAATTGAAGATCCTTCTGTGGGTTGGCATCCAACAATTTGTATAGCCGGATTCTGTTCTTTAAAAAAATCAGAGCAGCCCATGATGGTGCCGGTCGTACCCATCGCGCTTACAAAATGGGTAATGCTTTGGTTCGTATCTCTCCATATTTCGGGCGCAGTTGTTTTATAATGTGCCATTGAATTATCCGGATTGGCAAACTGGTTGAGAAGAAAATAATCACCACCGGCCGCTTTTTCTTCCGCATAGTCGCGGCTGCCTTCCATGGTTTCCAACAATGTTACTTTTGCACCATATGCTTTCATCGTCAAAACGCGTTCACGGGTAGAACTTTCGGGCATCACCAGTTCAATGTCCAGGTTAAAAAGGCTGGCCATCAATGCCATCGCAATACCGGTGTTTCCGCTCGTTGCCTCTATTAGTTTCGTTCCTTTTTTAATATCGCCTCGCTCCATGGCACTTTTGATCATATTCAATGCCGGGCGGTCTTTTACGCTTCCTCCCGGATTGTTTCCTTCCAGTTTTGCATACACTTTTACTGACCTGTTTTTGTTCATTCTTGTCAGTTCCACCATTGGAGTGTTGCCTACCGTGTCTAAAATAGTCGCCATTGTCTATACATTTTTATTAATAAATTTATTTTCTACAATCGTTATTTCCGGATTTTGAAATACTAACGAGCCAGGCGGTATAGATTGGGTTAACCAAACGTTGCCACCAATTACAGAGCCTTCACCGACAACAGTATCGCCACCTAAGATGGTAGCGCCGGAATAAATAACCACATTGTCTTCAATAGTTGGATGCCGTTTTTGCATGGCCATGCTTTTGCTGATGCTTAATCCGCCCAACGTTACTCCCTGGTACATTTTTACGTGATGGCCGATAATGGTAGTTTCGCCAATAACAATTCCGGTGCCGTGATCAATCATAAAGTATTCACCAATTTCCGCCGCCGGATGGATGTCAATGCCCGTTTTGCTATGAGCAAATTCTGTGAGAATACGCGGCAAAAGAGGGATATTCTGCAAATAGAGAATGTGTGCAATCCGGTAAAAGCAAAGTGCATAAAATCCCGGGTAAGCACGGATCACTTCGAACTCACTTCTTGCGGCAGGATCGCCTTGCTCAATCGCTTCAATATCTGCATTTAGCATCCGGTACAATTCAGGTAACCGTATAAAGAAATCTTTACTTACAGCACGATGATCACAATCAATACAGGCTCTTGTCGCATCAAGCATCCAAACGAGTTCTTGTTCCAGCCTAATAAGTTCCTGATCAATTGCATCAATGGTTGGATAACTGCATTTCGACAATTCCGGATATAAAATGCAAATCAGGTTTGATGCCCAATTTGCAATCACGTCATTAGAAGGAACCTGTTCTTTTTGCTGCTGCTTTAAAAATATATCTTTTAGAAATTGTTCTTTCATGCTATTCGTCTTCTAAGAAATGCGTTCCATTAAATTTTTGCGATGTAAAATTAGATGTTTCAGTTAAGGTAGAATGAATTTTGTTGAAATGTGGAATGATGCTTATTCATTTATTGATCCGGCTTATAAATGTTAATCGTCAGCCAAGCAACAAATATGGACGATTCGTGTTTGTTTACATAGCGACAAAAAACAGCTTTATAAATCAAATGATCAATTCAATTTTTTCTTCAAATATTTTTTCCGGATAAATATTTAGTTTTATTTTTTCAAAAATATTTAGATGAATACTGCTTCCGGCTCTCATAGAAATGTGATCTTTATTGTAATAGTTGCCTCTCTCGGTTATTTTGTAGATATATATGATCTCGTCATTTTCTCCATTGTAAGAATTCAAAGTTTTCACGACATTGGTATTCCGGAAACGCAGATGCGGACCGGTGGTGAATATGTGTTGAATATGCAAATGGGCGGACTCTTGCTGGGTGGCATCATTTGGGGAATTATCGGGGATAAATTTGGCAGAATCAAAGTTCTTTTTGGTTCTATTCTTCTTTATTCTTTTGCGAATATGGCGAATGCAAATGTAACCAATATAAATAGTTATGCAACTGTGCGTTTCCTTGCCGGCGTCGGCCTTGCCGGAGAATTAGGTGCAGGAATTACTCTTGTAAGTGAAAGCATGCATAAGAACAAACGCGGCTATGGAACAATGATGGTTGCTGTCGTTGGTGTGCTCGGGGCTATCGTTGCATTTTATGTGGCAAAACATTTTGACTGGCGCAACGCTTATCTCGTAGGCGGTGGAATTGGCATTTTTTTACTGGCGCTTCGTGTCGGAACTTTTGAATCCGGGTTGTATAAAAATGTAACAGATAAGAAAATCGTGAAGGGGAAATTTAGTATGTTATTTTCTAACC
>JAHEZB010000360.1 GCA_023251285.1 Chitinophagaceae bacterium
TCAAAAACTACTTTCCCAGTTCCTTTAATTTAGCTTTCATGACCTTTATTTCTTCCTGCTGGCTTGAAATAATTTCCTGCTGTAATTTTTTAATTTCGGGGTCTTGCGATTTTGATTGTTCACTCATCAGGATGGCCGCTGCATGATGTGGAATCATTCCTCTCAAAAATTGCCTGTCAGTAACGCCTGTTTGATATTGTATTAATAAAAAAAAGGCAATTAACGCTACAGAACTTAGAGAAATAAGTACAGCATTCAGTTTTTTATTCATGTACATTTTGCCCATTAACGCCAGTTCAATTATCATCATAGGCATGGTCATTAAACCTGCCATGTAAAATTGATTGATATTCGGATATACATTCGATAGGCTGTTTGCCATTGAGTACATTAGAATGTACATTGAAATAAAAGAGAGCACCAACATGATGAATAATTTTTTATACGAATTATCCTTACCCTTCATATCCATCCTACTTTTTTGATGATTATTTTCCATGATTATTTTTTTAAAATACTAAAAGGAATGCAGATAAATTATACCTGCATTCTTTAAAAAATAATTAAGCCATAGCCCTGCATGCTTCAGCACATTTCTTACAGGCTTCAGCACATTCTTTACAATGCTCTGTTTTATGCATTGCACATTCTGCTGCACAAGCATCGCAAATGTCTGCACAAATTTTACAGATGTCTTTTGCCTTGCTGCTTCCAATGCTCATGAGTTGCGCTGATGCATAGCAGATTGCCGCGCATTCCATGTCTAACTGGATACATTTTGCCATCATTTTTACGTCATCTTCCTGCAGACAGGCAGAAGCGCAATGATTACAGATTGCTGCACATTTTAAACATGCCTCAATACAATTTTTGTACGTGTGATAACCGGTCATAATTGTTGATTTAAATTGTTAAGAAATAATTTTGTATCTTTTTAATAAATGATTGTTACCCCTGCTCCCCAGCCCATATCACTATCATAATGCGTAGATAAAGCCACCCATTTTCTCAAAATATACCTAAAGCCTGCTGCATATTCTTTATCTGTATTGAGCATAAAATTGAAACGTAAACGATTAGAAACCGGCACATCTTCACGGCCTAATTGAAAACGGAATTTCCCTTTGGCATCAATCCTTGCATCGGCAATTAATAGCATCGGCAAAGTGTATTGAACACCGGCTACCACAGTTTTACGGTCATTCTTATCGCTTATTTGCCCGAAAGAATTTTTTTCAATTTCATCCCCAACTTTTTTGTAATGGTAATCAAAACCAACGTACGGAAAAAGCCATTGCATCTTTCCAAGGTAGCGCCCAAAATTTAACTCGGCTTCGTAGCCATGCTCGGGCTTCAGCCCCAAATGCCATAGTCCTTGCAATTCATACCTGTTGCCTGCTACCTTGAAATTTGCATCGCTGCCATTGCTTTCCAAGCCAATTGACGCCATTGGCAGAAACATCCTGTTGTCTTTCTTAAAGTCTCTTTTCGCTTTTGCCGCATCAGGTAATTCAGGATTTGCCGGGGAATTTTCATAAGTGAATACCCTGCTCATGCCTGCCATCATGTGGTATAAAATATGGCAGTGAAAAAACCAATCGCCACTTTCGGTAGCTGCAAATACCAACGTATCGGTTTCCATTGGCATGATGTCTATTACATTTTTCAAAGGTGCATAATCACCCTGTCCATTTAATACCCTAAAGTCGTGTCCATGCAGGTGCATAGGGTGGCGCATCATAGAATTGTTGGTAAGAATGATTCGTACATTTTCACCTTTTTTTATTAAAATCCGGTCTGTTTCATTAACTGTTTTATTGTTAATCGTCCACAAATAACGGTTCATATTTCCTTCGAGTACAAAATGTAAATCTTTGGTTGGCCCATCGGGTAAAGTGGTTTTCACCGTAGAGCGCAACATGGCATAATTAAGTGTAACAATATCGCCGGATTGTGACATATTCATTCCATCCATATCGTGCATGTTCATCTTTGTTGAACTATCTGATGACATACTTTTCATTTCATCCCCGCCTGACGGACGGGCAGGCATCTTCATGTTTTTCATTTCACCCTCCACATCTTTTTTACCATAACCGGTTATTTCAGGATACATCACATTATTCATATCCATTTGCTGCAGGCTCATTTGCATACCCATGTCTTTCATGTCACCATTCATTTTCATCATATCGTTCATTGCTTTCATACCTTCAAAATATTTTAAACCTGGCAATACAGGCGCCTTCATTTTCATACCACTGCCCAGCCATAGTGAAGCGGCTTTTGTACGGTCTTCTGCAGTAGCTCTAAATTCATAACTCATATTTTGCGGAATGGTTACTATTATATCGTATGTTTCAGCGATACCGACAATTAACCTGTCCACTTTCACAGGTTCCACATCATTGCCATCGTTGCCAACCACCGTTAATTTTCCACCAGCAAATTGCAACCAAAAGTAAGTAGATGTAGCGCCGTTGACTATGCGCAGCTTTACTTTATCGCCAGCCTTAAATTGTGGCGCTTCATTTTCCGGTTTACCATTTGCCAAAAACCTGTCGTAGTAAACATCACTAACATCCATAGCCTTCATTCGCTTCCATTCGTTGATAACTTTTGTCTTAAAATATCCCTTTGATATAGCTTCGGCATAGGCTTGGGTGCTGCCTTTTTCAATAGCATACCAGTCATTTGCTGTTCTTAACCGGCGTTGCACTTCAGAAGGCTTCTCGTCTGTCCATTCAGATAGCAGAAGTGTATATTCTTTCATGGGCGCTTCCTCTCTTTTTCTAAAGATTAAAGCGCCATTCATGCCCGACTGTTCCTGAAAAGCGCTGTGAGAATGGTACCAGTAAGTACCATTTTGTACAACGGCAAATTTATAAAGGTGTGTTGCTCCCGGTGGAATTGGCGCTGTCGTTAAATTTGGAACACCATCAAAACGGTTGGGCAAAAACACACCATGCCAGTGTAAGGAAGTTTCCGTTTTAAGATTATTATGCAAATAAATTTCCGCGGTATCGCCTTCAGTAAAATATAATGTGGGCATAGGTGTGCTGCCATTTACAGCAATGGCGTGTTTTGCTTTGCCGGTATAATTTACCATTGTGTCTGTTACATATAAATCGTAACGGACGGTTTTTCCCGGTAATAAATTTACTTTTTCAAAAGACTCAGCAGGCATACTTTTATCCGAATCATTTTGCATAGGCATATCCATTTGCATTTCATGTTTATTTACCGGTGTGGTATCTTTTGCCATTGGCATTGCTTCCTTCATTTTTGTAATGGCTTTTGGCTTGCTTTTTATTGCTTGTTTTTTTGCCGGTAGTGATTTTGGTTTATCCATCTTCATACCCGGCATATTTTTCATATCATGCTGCGCAAATGCAAACGCAGCAACGCAAAGGATAATGGAAATCAGAGTTATTTTTTTCATTTTTAATTTGTTTAAATGTTATTGGCAACATTTCTTTTTGGAAATGAATACAGCTTTAGTACACTAACAATTCTCTTTCCAATCTGCTTCAACATGAGTTTATTTTTTTTTTGAAAGACTGTCTTTTGTTTTATCTGCCCAATCAATAATTATTGCTTTTTCATCTTTTGTAAGCCTTGCATTTTTATGTAGTAAAGTGTAAGATGATAATGGCATGGTTTCATCCTTCAAGCTGTTTACAATACTGTTTAATTTATTTTTTTGTTTACGAATAGAATATGAGCCAAACTCACTAAAATTCAATTCCGTCTTTCCGTTTTTTATATGCCTGGCAAGCATCCAGCCTACCGGTTGAATATTGGTATAGAATGGATAATTAGTCTGGTTACTATGGCAATCGTAACAGGCATTTTTTAAAACCGATTGTACCGGCGCCGGAATGTTGTATATTTTTGAAA